>JBAXQZ010000047.1:0-7954 GCA_037131475.1 bacterium
GATAGAGCCGCACTGATACGATTAAATTTAATAATATTCTTCGACTCCTTGGAGCTTGAGGGTGGAGAAGCTAAATTCACAATTCATAATTCATAATTCGTATTAATTGTTATTTCGGATTTGATAATTGAGACTTGAAAATTATTTGAAAATTGATAATTGATAATTGATAATTTATTTACATTTCGATTTATTATGAAAAAAATTCCACCATACATTTACATATTTTTATCGCTTACCATGATCGTCTTTCTCCAATTCTCCTCCGACAGAGAGAAGCTCAAAGTCGAAGCGCAACAGCCTATCATACTCGATGCGAGTTTAATTCGCTCATTTGATCTCGGTCTCCACAACGCCGCCGCTGATTTCGCTTGGCTAAGCAGTATTCAATATTATGGCAACCCCGACTATTCTAATTACTCAAAACTCAAAGATTATCTCGATCTTACAGTTACTCTTGACCCTCAATTTGTCTATCCTTACTCACTTGGCACTCTACTCCTTTCAAGTCTCAAACAAACCGATAAAGCTATAGGCCTCGCCCAAAGAGGTATCGATTCTATTTTGAGCTCTCAATCGGACAAGACACCCAATCCCGATGCCTGGCAAATCCCTTATTACCTCGGCACTGTCTATCACATTTACAAAGACGATCCTGCCAACGCTGCCAAATATCTCGACCTCGCGAGCGAGACACCAGGCGCACCAGAAAATATCAAGATCATCGCCGCCAATTATGGCTCCCGCCAAGACAAGAGACAACAGACCATCGACATTTGGACTGGCATTTATGAGACCACCAAAGACCAATCAGTCAAAGATCGCGCCGAGGCATACATCACTCATTTTGAAATACTCAACTTTCTAGATAAATCAGTGAGTGAGTATCAAGCAAAATTCAGTCATATGCCCGCTTCTCTAGATGATCTCATCACGGGGCAAATTCTTATCGGCATTCCGCCAGATCCCCTCGGCACAACCTTCTCACTGACGGAAACCGGTCAAGTCATCAGCCAGTAACTTCACTACACAAATTTTAAAGTTGACATTTCGGCTCTAGGCTTGTATTTTAGCAACAAGAATGCACAGAAGGAGGGTACCTGAATTGTTCAGAAAAATTTGGAATTTTCTCGTAAAATTGTTTTGCGGCCAACCCGCTGTCGTTTATCTCGACAGCACTGGCAATTGTCAATCATGGAGAACACCAGAGGAATTTCAAGAGTATACTCACGAACTCAAAGAAACTCCACCGGAACCAGACCAAGTTCCAAGCGAATTCGCCAAAGCAACGCGTAGACTGTTGACTCCCCCCGCAGAACCCAGCAACACGCCATTCAGAAGCAACAAAAGATGGCGCAAAAAAAGAATAAAGAAATGGCTGCAAAAATGATCTCACCGCTGCAGCCAAACACAACATTTGGGAGCCAACACACCGGCTCCCAAATTTTTTTTACAATAATATATTTGGCATTAAACTGATAAAAAACGCATCAAAAGATTGTTTATTTAATCGTCGTGCTCTGTTCCCACAACAAATTGAAATAATTCATATAGGACTTGGCCACATTCTTATTTTTGATTTCAATTACCGCAGGTTCTTCTCCAATTTTACCAAAAATCTGAATCACCACTACATCCTCAATCACATAATAATTAGCCGGATTCTCCATATTCTTTGGAAGCAATCTATACTCATTTAACTCCGGAAATCTTGATCTCAAATCATGATCGAGCGGCGATTCATTATACATAATCATCTTCCAGGTAATCCCTTTCTTGATTCTTTCCTTCTCGTAAACTTCATAAAAATCACCCATTGCGTCATACCATCTATCGCCCGAAGAACCGACAACATACTTTGATGTACCTTTCTTAAACCTGTTTAACGTACCTAGCTGGTATGCCTGAAATTGGTCATATCCTTCGTAAACATTAATCTCTTGTTTGTTGAGCGAAAATGTCTGTAAAAAATCAGTTATTCGATCATTTTTCTGAGCATAAATAAAATCACGAGCCGATGCCTCTTGCACCAATTTCCCTCCCTCTAGAAATATAATTTTGTCAGCAATCTCAGTAGCGAATTTAAGATGGTGAGTTACTATCACCATTGATTGTCCCTCTTTTGCCAATACTTTGATCAGATTGAGTACACTTGAAATTAACTCCGGATCAAGTGCTGAAGTTATTTCATCTAATAGCAGCAGTTTTGGCTTCATCGCGAGTGCTCGTATTATCGAGACGCGCTGTTTTTGACCACCAGAAAGAAAGTCTGGATAAATATCCTTTTTGTCATACAAATCGAACCTCTTGAGTAATTTGCTCGCCTCCAATATAGCCCGATGCTTTGACATTTTCTTGCGCATGACAGGCGCGAAAATAATATTCTCCATCACTGTTTTGTGTGGCCAAAGATTAAAATCCTGAAAAACAAAGCTTACATTCTCCCGTATAGCCTCACTGGCGGCACTATCATACGCCGTAAGCGAATGCTGACCAAGCAAAATAATCTCGCCACTGTCAGCCTCCTCAAGCCCCGCAAGACACCTCAATAACGTGCTCTTGCCGGAGCCACTCGGTCCAACCAAGCAGACCACTTCTCCCTGATTAAGGGAAAAAGAAACATCAGACAGAGCAACCTGTGTTTTGTTACCAGAAAAAGTTTTTGATAAATTTTTAATTTCTAAAATTACGTTCATATTTTACGACTTTTCTTGCTAATGTTTTTTTCAACCCAGCTAGCCAAAAGAGAAAATGGGATTATTAATATTAAATATGTCATCGCCACCGCTGTATAGATTTCAAGTGGTCGATAGGTATTACTAATCATTGAATTTGCCCGATGCAATACCTCATTAACCGCAATCACTGAAGCAAGTGATGAATTTTTGAGCTGATTTACATATAAACCCAATAAATTTGGTAACATATTTTTCATCGCTTGAGGAAGAATAATATAAATCATTGTCTGCATTGAATTTAATCCAAGTGTTGCTCCCGATTCAAATTGATTCTTGGGAATTGATTCAATCGCAGCTCGCACCGTCTCAGCCACAAAAGCCGCTAAATTGATCAAAAGCGCAATTAAAGCTGTATTGAAAGGCGAAAATTGAATTCCCAGAAGAATTGGCGAAACATAGTAAAGCCAGATCAAAAGAACTAAAATCGGAAAGGCTCTGAAAAGTTCGATGTAAATTTTTGCGATTACTGGTATGAATGGCGCGCTGCTTCTGCGCATCAACCCTATCAGGACGCCCAAAATGGTGCCGAAGACTATCACAAGGAACGTCAACCACAGTGTGGTTGCCGCTCCCTGTATGAATACATACTTGTATTGAAATATTACGTTCCAATTCCACTGATACATAATCTAACCTATTTTATATCCAAGTTTTGATGAAAAGCAGTCGCTCCGTATTTCTTCTCGATAGCGTCCCAAATACCATTTACCTGCATGGTAAGGATCGTGTTGTTCATGAAGTTAAGTAAATTGGTATCACCATATTTCAGCCCATAAGCATCAGGACTAAGATTAAATGGTTTATCCGCAAAGATAACCTCTGACTCGGGATGAACTTTTGCAAAATTTGCGATGGTATTATAATCAGCGACCCCTACATCAGCCCTTCCGGAAGTTACTTCAAGCAAAAATCTTGTCTGATCAGACGAATCCACATCGATTGCACTAATAGTTGACTTTGTAAAATTTGCTTTTACGAAAATATCACCTGATTCACCTGTTGCCGTAGCAACTTTAATACCAACCTGGTCAAGATCAGCAATGGTCTTGAATCTCTTATCACCCTTCTTTACCAAAGCCGCATCACCCCCATAAAGAATCGGTCTAGTAAAATCAACCGCAGCTGATCGATTCGGAGTTATGTACAGCGAAGTAGTAATATCGCACGTACCAGACTGAACGGCAGCTGGAGCATTACCAAAAGTTGTATCGTGATATACTACCTCGGCATCAAGCGCCTTTGCAGCATATTCAATCGCATCGATATCCACGCCACTATACTTGCCGGTAGTAGCATCTTTAATACTAAATGGTGGCCACTCTGCCACGCACACATTCATTTGCTTGCTCTTTTGAATCTCAGCAAGACTATCTTTCACAACATTCGCACCTACATTCTCTTTTTTTACTCCCACAAGAGCAAAAATCGCCAACACAAGCGCAATAAGCGCAATACCAGTCCCCCACACCACAGCACTAGATTTGGAATTCATTCGCCTCCTCTTCATTACTTTTAATTAATTACCCAATTTATTGAAAAGAAAATCGACTTTTCTTTTCTCTGAGAGACTCATAACTTTTTGTTACAAACATCTTCAGAACTTTTTCCATCCGCCTTGATCAAATCAGCGCCATACTTTAATAATTTTCCTTGTAATTGCTTGATGGCCAACCCGCACCCTAGCCATAACAGAACATAATAGCATACGTTTTCTATTTTGTCAATACTTTTTGATGACATATTAATAATATCACTTGTTTTTTGCTTTTGAAAGTACTATGCTGTTGATAACAACTGCTATTAAATAAATAAATTTGCTATAATAATTATATGAAACAAGATTTGATCCAACTTGGGTTTTCCAGCAATGAAGCAGACGTTTATCTCGCTATGATTGATCTAGGCGAGACAGGCGCTGGTGAGATTATCAAGAAGACCTCGCTTCACCGCAACATTGTTTACGAGACATTGGACAAGCTGATTGCCAAAAAATTGGTGACCAAAGTCACCAAAAAAAACGTCGCTCAATTCTTGCTCAACGATCCTGACCGAATACTGGACGAACAAAAGCACAAGCTTGAGCTTGCGTCAAAATTGGTTCCCTCTCTTATAAACAAGGCAAATATCAAGCAAGAAATTGTCATATACGAGGGGCTAGAGGGCTTCCAAACTTTTAGCATGAATTATATCCAACGAATGGCCGAAAATGCGACACTCTATGTTTTGGGAGCAGTCGGAGACCTCTGGTTTGAGCTCATGGGCAGTCAACATAGAAAATTTGAAAAAATCAGACTAAATAAAAAAATCACATTCAAAATGGTAGAATACCATCAATCTGAAATGGACAAAGCAATCTCTGATGCTGGCAGACTCTACTCTGTGCGCGTAATCCCTCAGAATCTGGAAAATCCGGCCAATGTTCTGATCTGGGATGATCACATTGCGCTTCAGACGCTCATCGAACCCTACTCAGTGATCGAGATCAAAAACGCCGCTCTCGCCAAATCATATCTAAACTATTTTAATTTATTATGGAAACAAGGCCAAGACATCTAAGGCCAACTTGACAAAAAAATAGCATTGTATTATTATGGTAATAAATAACCATAATCATGGTAAAAGATGACCATATCATTTAAATCAAAAATTACACATAAATTACTTAATTATTTCTTCTTGAACAAGGATTCGAGTAGCTATATTAATGAACTTGCCAAAGCGCTGCAAATTGATCCAAAAAATACAGACCGTAAGCTCAAAGAACTCGAGGTGACAGGTATACTAAAGAGCGAATTTAAAGGCAAGCAAAGGTATTTCTCGCTTAACACTAGCAATCCACTAACGGAACACTACAAGGAAATATTCCTCAAAACTTTCGGCTTTGAACAAAATCTCAAAGACCAATTGGCAAAAATTAAAAACATTAAAGAAGTTATAATCTTTGGCTCCTATGCCAAACAAGAAATGGACGAAGACAGTGATATTGATCTGCTAATAGTTGGGAACCACCGAGTCATTGAAGTTCAAACAATTATCTCTGCTCTTCAGCAAGAAATCTCTCGCGAAATCAATACTATCAATATTACCAGCCATGAATTAGCTGAGAAGATTGCCAAAAATGATCCTTTCATCCATAATATTTTTAATAATAAACATATTAGATTAATATGATATTTGAAGAAAAATATTTTCAGAAATTAAAATTTACCGACGAACAAATTAGTCAGTTTTATCATTCTTCTTTGCATGACCTAAAGATAGCTAAAGAGATTAGTATTCCTGATGTCATATTTAAATTTTCCTACGATGCTCTGATAAAAATTGGCATCGCGCTCATCGCCTCAAAGAATTATAAAGTTCGCTCCAATGCCGGCCACCACATCAAAATCATCGAAAAATTAGCGACTATACTTCAGGATAATGATATCAATCTTTTGGGTAATAAGATGAGGCAAGATCGAAACTCCAATCTATATGATGGAAGCTATTTTGTAAGCGAAAAAGATAGTAAAGAATATTTACAATTCGTCAAAAAAGTGTTTAATCAAGCGAAAGGGCAACTATGAAAAAAGTTCTTTACACTACTGTGGGCTTAATTATATGCCTTTTATCTTACGCACCTCACACTCAAGCCCGCGACGCTTCTGCTATCACTGACTGGTATATCAAGGATTTTCAGAGTGAAATTGTTCTCAACAAGGACTCCAGCCTCGATATCACCGAGACAATCGTTGCCGATTGTGGCAATTTGCCAGACAAGCACGGTATTTTTCGCATGCTTCCAACCCATTATCAAAAAACTGCCAATCAACAGGTTAAAACTCCAATTAAATTAATCAGCATCACCGATGCAAGTGGCAGCCCTATAAAATACTCCGCAACCAATGAAGCCGACTCAGTCACTTGGAAAATTGGTGATCCAAACAAAACAGTCACTGGGCTCAACACATATATCCTCCATTATCTTGTCAAAAACACCATTCGGTTCGACAACTCGAATTTTGATGAACTTTACTGGAATCTCAATGGTAATTTCTGGCAAATCGAGACTGACCATTTTGTCGGCACGATCAAATTTCCCAACGAAATTAGCCAAGACAATGCACAAATTTCCGTCTATTCTGGAGCAATCGGAGTCAATACCAACCTCCTCTCAAGCTACTCTTGGCTAGACACAAACACTCTCCAATTCACCTCCAACAAAATGTTGGAATCAGGCGAAGGCATCACTGCCTCTGTGACTTTTCCCAAAAATATTATTTTGCCATACACGCCAACTTTTTGGGAGAAATACGGTCAATCGCTCTTTCTCCTCCTCCCAATCTTTATCTTCTGGCTATGTCTCAGGATCTGGCGACGATTTGGCAAGGATTTCAAGCTCAAACGCACTATTATCGCCGAATACGAAATCCCCGACAATCTCTCCCCTATTGAGCTCTCGACCCTTCAGGACAATGGTAGTCTCAAGGTCAATGCCGTCACTGCCGCTATTATCAATCTCGCCGTCAATGGATATCTCAAGATTGAACAGCTTGAGAAGTCAGGCCTATTTGGCAAGAAAAATTACAAGCTCATTCGTCTAGAGGGCGCCAAAAGCATCTCTGAGGTGGACAAAAATCTATTAGCCTATCTCTTTGGTGGTAGTACTGAAATCGAAATCAAGGATTTGACAAATAAATTTTATAGCAACATTCCACGCCTCAAAGACGAAGCCAATAAATATCTCATTCAAAGCGATTACATTGATGCCTCTGGCTTCAAATGGCAAATTGCCTTTATCGTCTTGGGTATTTTGACGATTGTTGGTGGCTTCTTCTCCATTTCAACCTTTCTAGTACTATTGGTGCTCTCGCTCATACTTTCAGGCATTATTTTCTTGATATTTGCCACATTGATGCCGAAACGAACGATGAAAGGCGCAGAAACATACCTAAGGATCCTTGGCTTCAAACTTTTCATCAACAAAACCGAAAAATATCGTGCCAATTTCAACGAAAGGGAGAATATATTTGAGAAATTCTTGCCCTATGCAATCCTCTTTGGACTAACTGGCATTTGGATCAAAAATATGAAAAGTATCTACGGTGAGGCATACTTCAATTCCTACCATCCGATCTGGTTCTACGGTGCGATGTACACTACTTTTAACGCCGACTCGCTGGACAATCTCTTCTCCGATCTCTCCAATCAGATGAACAGCGTGATAGCCTCCAACC
>JBAXQZ010000048.1:0-7819 GCA_037131475.1 bacterium
ATATCGCGGCGATCAAGGATGGCATCGTCATTATGAAAGATGGCAGCTACAAGATGATCATCTCGGTTTCGGCCTCCAATTTTGCGCTCAAAAGCGAGGAGGAGAAAAATGCGGTCATTTTCCAATTCCAAAATTTTCTCAATTCATTGAAGTTTCCACTTGAAATTGTGGTCCAATCTCGCAAGATTGATCTCAATTTGTATCTGGATAAAGTCTTGAAATTGGCTAGCTCACAATCCAATGAGCTAATCAGACAACAGACTGTCGAATATGTCGATTTTGTCAAAAAGCTGATCAACGTCGCCAATATTATGAAAAAGCGTTTCTTCGTCGTTATCACCTTCTCTCCTATCGCCGTGACAGGATCTGGCGGGATACTAGGTGGGATTTTCAAGAAGAAGGAAAGTTCTCAAATATTGCAGATTAATGATGAGAGCTTTAAGAAAAATGTTGATTTTCTCGAGGGTAATTGTCGGATTGTCATCAATGGCCTTTCGGGTATGAATCTAAGCTGCAAGAAGCTAGAATCTGCAGAGATCATCAATCTTTTCTATCAGCTCTACAATCCCGATATAGCCAATCAAGAGCGTCTCAGCGACCTAGATAGTCTCGTCAGCCCACAGATGGCCAAAGCAATCATCAATGATACTCCTGCACCAGAGCCAGTCGCTCCAGTAGCAGAGGTGCCAATCACCGAAGAGCCAGTTGCCGTTGCACCTGCGCCCATCGCTAGACCCAATCCAGCGCCAGTCACGACTGCAGGCGTTACGAAAATTCCCATCGTCCATATCGAGAATGATAGTCCCGCAGCACCGCCTGCACCGCCAGCACAAGGCGTAGCGCCAGTGCAGAACGGGACAAGCATCCCACCAAAGGAAGGCTGGTTTGAGCAAAGTCCGCCAGCACAGGGAGCGCCAGTACAGGGACAACCGCAACCAGCACAAACCCCACCAGGAGTTCCCGTGCAGGCAAATATAGGCGCTCCACAGATACCGGCCAACGCCCAACCAACCAATCAGCCACCCCAACAAAATAGCTTCAACGGGCCAACGGGAAAGTAGTTGGGGAAACGAAGTGAATTGTGAATTCTGAATGGTGAATGATGGATAGAGGATAAGGGTACTTTAAAATTTAAAAATACTTATCCCTCTCCTTTAGAAGGAGAGGCCAGGTGAGGTTAAATTTAGATTTATAAATGAGGAGTATCATTCCGGGCTGTAAGCTTGAGACCCGGAATCCCGTCACAAGCGCGAGCGCAATCACATTGCAAAACAATTACAAAGCCTACTAATTGGTCATTGAAAATTAAATAATTAATTGAAAATTGATAATTGATACTTGAAAATTATTGATTAGCCGCCAGATCCTGAAATAAATTCAGGATGACGAACAAAAGAGGATTTACTATCCCATAGATTATCGGATCAAGTCCGATAATGACAGAACTGCGAGAGGGAATAACAGAACAATTTAGAATTTAACCTCACCCAACCTCTCCTTAGAAAGGAGAGGGGCAAGTACATTTCGGATTTGATAATTGGAATTTTAATAATTTATTTGAAAATTGATAATTGATAATTGAAAATTTATCTGTATCTCATTTGTAGTGTATAATGTGAATAGTAATTTGGGAGCGTAACGATCATGTCTATATTTCAAAAAAATAATTCATCAGACCCGAGGGCAAAGGCTCAGGCCAATTTGCAGGCTCGGGAGAAGGTGGCTCAGAGCAAGCAATCTGTGGAAGATTTGTCGGCCGCGATGGCCTCAATCCTCAATATTATTGCGCCTTCATCCTTCGCCGTGACGCCCAATTATATTCAGCTTGGCTCGTATTTTGCCAAGACTCTATTTGTATTTACCTATCCTCGCTATATGGACACCAATTGGCTCTCGCCGATTATTGATTACGATCTAACGATGGATATCAGCATGTATATCCACCCAATGGAGACCAAGGGAGTGATGACGCAACTTCGCAACCAGATGGGCAAATTGCAAAGCACGGTGATGATCGAAGAGGAGAAGGGCAAGCCAAGGGACCCTCAGATCGAGACAGCGATCGGCGATATCGACGCCTTGCGTGATGTGCTTCAACGTGGCGAGGTCAAATTGTTTGAATACGGGCTTTATTTCACCGCCTATGCCAAATCAGTCGAAGAGCTGAAGATTGTCGTGGAGCAGATCGAAACAGCCCTCGGTGGCATGCTCATATATACCAAGGAGTCACTCTTCCAAATGGAGCAGGGCTTTAGCACCGGGCTGCCTCTATTTACAGACAAAATCAATATCTTGCGACAGATCGATACCGGCTCAATCTCAACGATGTTCCCCTTCTCCTCCAGCGAATTGACTCAGGATAGTGGCATATTGTACGGGGTCAATCTGCACAATAATTCGTTAATTATCTTTGATCGTTTCAATCTGGAAAATGCCAACTCTGTCGTCTTCGCGAAATCTGGCTCGGGTAAATCTTACTTCGTGAAGCTCGAGGCCTTGAGATACTTGATGTTGGGAACGGATGTCATTGTAGTGGACCCCGAAAACGAATATGAAAACCTCTGTGATACTGTCGGCGGAAGCTACCTCAAAATTTCACTCAACTCCGAAACGCGCATCAATCCCTTTGACCTGCCTATCAGCCCTGATGAGAGTGGCGAGGACATCTTGCGCTCCAATATTATCTCTCTGCATGGGCTAATCAATCTGATGTCGGGCGGACTCACACCTCAAGAGGACGCTATTATCGACAAGGCACTTTATCAGACTTATGAATTGCGCGATATCACAGCCGACAAAGAAACTCATCGCAATGAGCCACCAATCCTACAAGATTTTTATAATGTCCTAGCCAATGTCCATGGAAGTGAAGATTTGCGCGCCAAAATCTCCAAATTTGTCGAGGGTAGCTTTGTCAACATGTACAATCAAAGGACCAACTTTGAGCTCAATCCTGGCTTCGTCGTCTTCTCCGTCCGCGATCTCGAAGAGGAGGTGCGCCCGATCGCTATTTACACGGTGCTTGATTATATTTGGACCAAGATTCGTAGCTCACTGAAAAGAAGGCTGATGATTGTGGATGAAGCCTGGTGGATGATGGAATATGAGGATTCAGCCAAATTCCTGCATGGACTTGCCAAAAGAGCCCGTAAATATTATCTAGGGCTTACTATCATCAGTCAGGATGTCGAGGACTTTTTGGGCAATCGATACGGCAAAGCAATCGTCTCCAACTCCTCAATGCAGGTACTGATGAAGCAATCGACTGCTTCGGCTGATATCATCTCCGCCGTATTTAATCTGACCGATGGTGAGAAAATATTGCTAATGAGCGCCGAAGTCGGAGAGGGCCTTTTCTTCGCAGGACAAAATCATGTGGCTTTTCGCTCAATTGCCTCATATACCGAGGATCAGATCATCACGACCAACCCACAACAATTAATTGATCAACAACAAAATGAGGCATGAACTCAAAAAATTAAAGTTAATTTATAACTCACTTTTTGTGATTATTTTTCTAATTATTTTGGGCGCTGTTTGGTTCTTTAGTCAATCATTTCTGACAATTGATATCTCACCTCGCTCGGCCAAGGTCACAGTCGATAATGCGCCTTTGGTCGTCAAAACTTCTGGTATCGCCAAGAAAACTTTCAAACCCGGTAAACACACTATTCGCGCTGAAGCAGATGGCTACATCGGATATCAGGCCGATATTGTATTGACCCGAGGCCGGCTAAAAACCATCTCTATCACGCTGACGAAGGCGCCAGAAGCGCTCAGTGGTGGAGGACTTATCACTACGGGCAACGCGCTGTCTGAGAGCTATTATCTAGGCGACAACGGTACGGCGATATACCGAGCGATTCTGGGTATTAATAATGGGGATGTCTCTCTGACAGAAAATCGACAGATTACCCCTCAAAGATTAAGTGACGTCAAAGAGCTAATCTGGTCGCCGGACAAAGATTTGGCTTTGATCAGAAAGAGTGATAAAATTGATATTTTTGACTTCAAAAAATACAACTTTATCTCTCAGACCGAGCTTTTCTGGGGTAAAGATATTGGCAGTATCGCGTGGGCGCCCGACAACTCCGAAATCGCCTACTACTATGCGCCTGCAGGTGGCGAGAAATCACTGATGCTCACCAATCAGACCAACACCGCGACTGAACGCGTCTTTAATTTCGCCGATAGTGGTATCGACAAGCCCGTCCTCAAATGGTCATCCGACTCACACTGGCTCCTCATTATCCCGAAGAATCGTGATATTTCAACCAACAAGCTCTACCTCTTTGACGCGTTCACCCGCACGATGAAGCAGATCACCGAGACCGGCAATCAGGTCGACGCCATCTTCTCAACGGACGCCAAACAGATTATCTATGCGACGTATTCGATCGATCCCAATGAGACAATGCCTTACGCAATCTCACTGATGAGCGTAGACGGAAGCAACCAACGGTCTCTCGACGTTCGTGCCGATCTACGCAAATTTGCTTGGTTCAAAGACGGTAAAAATGCCCTAATGGTCTCATACAATGAGACTGCGGGCAAAGACTATATCTTCAAATTCAACACCGAGACCAAGGAGAAAAGCGTCGCCGTCAACAACATTGAAAACGGCAAGATCGATAGTCTAGCGCTGATAGACGACGATCAGATTATGATGTACTCCTCGGCGGGAGAAATTTATGGATTAAGTACGGAGGTATTTAAATAAGATGAGTGATCCAAATACACCTGAATATGACAGCCAACCACAAATCGGACAAGATGAGCTAGCGAGACAGAAATATAATGCGCTTCATGGCCTACAAAGCAAACCTGAGGGGGCAGGGGGGGAAGAAGATGAGCAGCAAAACGTTGGTTTTGGTGTTCCTGTTGCTGGTCAAGATGCGAGTGCGAACGGCCAAGGAGGCCGAAATGATGGAGAATTTGTCGACGAAACTGCAAGTGACCAATATGGTCAACCCGATGCTCAACAATCTGCTGGAAGCCCAGTCTCAGGATTTGCTAGAAATGCCGCTATCCGACAAGGGATTAAAATGGCTGGTGGCGATCGAGTTGTCAAGCACGCAATCCTCAAAAACACTCGTGGATTGATGAACAAATATGGATCAAAGGTTCTCAATCCTTTTGTCAAGGACAAAGCGCTACAGAGAAAGATGCTAAACAACGCGACTCGTCGGATTACAAATCATCTTAGCGACAAAGCGGGGCTACAAATCGCAGAAAAAGCAGGGCTAAAGAAGGGCGTCGGCAATCAGATAATGAAAAAACTTGGTGGGGACAAATTGGCTGCCCAAATAGCAGAGAAGATAGGTGCGCAAGCAATGGGGGCCGCCGCTAAAGCAATGATGGCTTCGGTGTGGACCGCTATTGTGACGGCATTGCCATGGGTAGCCTTGGCCTTCTTCGCTATTGGGTTGATTATCGGCATCTGTGTAATGATTGCTTCGATTTTTGGTGCTTTTTCTTATACCCGTCTCTCACATCAGATGTCGCCGATTGAGCATGTCTATCCTTATAGCGAGATACAATTTTATACCAATGCTTGGAAGGGCGAGCTTGATGATATGTACAACCCCAAGGGCAACACCAATGGCAATACCAACGCCGCCACACCTGAGGAGATCAATCAGCGTTATGTTAATTATTGGAGCAGCAACTCAAATTCCAGCATAAATTCAATTTATACACCAAGGAAAATATTGCTTCCAGACCCGCCTCCAGCAGCTACTAATAGCAACACCAACTCCGCAGGAGCAGGCTCACCGCTTGATGATATGCTAAAAATGCTAAAGGTAATCGACCTAGACAGTCTAGGAAGCACTAGCGTTTATCGCTATAATGCTGCAAATCCTGGTGTGCCAGTCGACCCCATTAGTAATAGCAACGGCAATAACAACACCAATAGCGCGCCTGATATTAATGCGGGGATGAGCAATCCATACAATGATGCCTATATCGCTTATCAAGCCTCTGAGGCAGAGAAATTGATTAATAAATTTAAGAATACCACCGACCCTCTCCAACAAGATCTACAAGCGATAAATATAATAAACTTCTTGCGTGACCAACTCACATATGAATTTTGGCCCTGCTGGAAGGTCGCCAATCAGGTCGTCGGTTATCATTGGATCGATGAGACTTTTTTCCACGTTGCAATAAGTAAAAATGATAAAATATATCTGACAAAGGGCATGAAGGGGCTTGATGGCATGGATCCCACAATCAAGCCGACAGCTGACCCAGATCCCGGCATGTGTCGTTATGTGTATCACAATATTGGATCGATGGTGTATTTTAGCGCAAATTTCTCTGAATTTCGCAAGGATTTTAATACTAATGTTGGTAATTGGCCAGTAATCGGGAAGCCTCTGGCGTGGACTATGGACAGGATACTGGCAATAGGAGTATTATTCACTACCCCACTTTATGAGGTGCGCATGGCCTTTTATGCTCCAAAAGATGCATTGCTAAAAGGCCACAACTTCGTCGATCCCTTAGATCCGAGCTCTAGCAAGATTCTTTTGGATGAGCCGAACGAAGAGGTTGAAGATTTTAATAACCCAACTGGCCCAAAACAGCCGTCGCCTCTCCAGCAACATAAAAATGGTCGCGCTTTTGATATTTATACCATGTATGGCCAAAATTTTGAGTGCGCAGTTCTAAATCTTACCCCTGTAGGAGCCGCTTATTGTGGTATATTGGGCGCGATAAATAACACTGACTCTGTGGTCACTGAGAAGCCAGCGGAGGGTAGTAATTCAAATGGCAATTCGAACGACAATTCAAATAACAATGATATTAATTATGATAAAAATGACACTACAGGAGACAGTGAGAAGAACTATGAACAGGCTATTACTGGTCCCATTGGTAGTGACCAGAGAATACCACTTTGGCTTGGAGCAGAAGTAATGAAAACGTTGACTGTTTTTTCAATGTATAGAAATAAAATAGATGGTTGGATGGGTTCAGCGATTTTCAATCCCAAATATTATAGCTATACTTCTTTGAAAAGCGTTGCTCAAGACCAAAAGAATTTAAGTTTGGCCACAAAAGATTCTATCCCATACTCAATTCTTGGCGCACAAATCAATGGGCTAGCTGGGCCTGAATGGCTTGTGAGTTGGATCCCTGGTGTAAAATTTGACACAACACCAATCCTACCCTTTTATTTTATTTTTCAAGGGAAAATAAGAAATGGAATTATAGATACAGTATCAACAGCTTGTCAACAAACAGACAAAATAATCAAGTTACCTTGGAG
This sequence comes from bacterium, assembly GCA_037131475.1. Lineage (GTDB taxonomy): Bacteria > Patescibacteriota > UBA1384 > XYA2-FULL-43-10 > 1-14-0-10-43-13 > JBAXQZ01. The sequence goes on from JBAXQZ010000048.1 coordinate 7,277, forward strand.
TTTTTCTTGGCCAAAAGCTTATTATGTAGCAGCAGGACTTTCTGGAAAAATGAGCGACCGCATCCACATTGAATTCAAACCTACAGATAGAAATGAACTAATAACGGCTTTCGATAATGGTGGCAACACAAATGAGAGCACAAATGATAATTCCAATGGTAATGGCAATTCGAATTCAACTGTTAGCCCTTGTGCGCCTGCAAATGGCAATACCAATACTCTTTGAGACAATAAAGAATTGACTATCCCATAGATTCTCGGGCACCACTCGCTAGCGTACCGCTGGTCACTAGAATAACAAGAGTAATTTGTAATTTGTAATTTAATAAATGGGGGCGTCATCCTGAGGAATCGAAGGGTCTAGGGCTTGGGGCTAAGGCTCGTTGGGAAATAGAACGCACAGCTCACTTCTTCACTCAAGCTTTCAGCGTTCAGAATGACTAGTTTAGAATTTAGAATTTAACCTCACCCGGCCTCTCCTTCGAAAGCAGGCTGTCTAAAAACAATTCTCGCCAACATCAGGAAATAGTGATCCTCTTTTTA
>JBAXQZ010000049.1:0-7752 GCA_037131475.1 bacterium
GATGACATTTTGTGATATTAGTAGTAAATATTTGAGAGGGTTATTAGACAGTCTCAATAGGGGTGTTTTTTGATTTAATCGTCTGTGATTAGGCGCGTTCGACGTAGGAGCCATCTCTCGTATCAACGATGATCTCATCATCATTTTTGATAAAGATTGGCGCATCGACAGTCGCACCAGTCTCAAGTGTAACTTTCTTGGTGATCGCTCCAGCGCTGTTGCCGCGTACGGCTGGTGGCGCGGAGGTGACCTTAAATTTCATCTTGATTGGCAGTTCAACATTGAGAGCCTCATCGCCAAAGTAAAGCACGTCGAGATTATTGTCCTCAATCATATATTGCTTTTGCTCGCCGATTTTTTCAAGTGGGATAGTAAATTGATCAAATGTTTCATTGTTCATGAAATAAGCGTCAACTTCATCACTATAAAGATAATTGGCCGAGTGTTTGGAGAGATCAGCCTCATCAAATTTATCGGCACCTTGAAATGTTTTATCTACAGTTGCGCCCGTTCTCAGATTTTTGATCTTTGTCTTCACAACAGCACAACCACGTCCCATCTTTGAGTGAGAGTAGGAGATAACGATGTATGGATCATTGTCCAAGCTAAATTTAACGCCTGTTTTCAGGTCAGTAATTGATAGCATAATTTGTTCCTTTCCGTCTATTTAACGAACTGTGAAAGGCAAAAGCGCAAGGTGACGAGCACGTTTGATCGCAGTTGTCATTTGTCGTTGATGTCTGGCACAATTACCATTGCGATAAGAGCTGTCCATTTTGTTCCAACGATCCAAATATCGAGACAATGTTGTAACATCTTTGTAATCAACGTCTTTGATCTTTGCTTTGCAGATTAAGCATTTTCTATTTCTAGTGTAGCTTGATTGTTTTTGTATGTAAGCCATAAAGTTCCATTATTATTAATATGAAATATTAAATCTTACGAAATATACGAAGTCTAATCCAATTATTGGTATTTTTCGTATCTCGTATGATTTAAAATGTTTAAAAAGGAATGTCTTCGATGTCGATTTCTTCCTCTTCAACTTTTGCTTTGCTCTTGCTGGCTGGTTTTGAATCCTCAGCAGGTGCAGCGCTATAACTATTTGCAGATTGTGCTCCGCCACGTCCACCCAACACGATGACGGTTTCGGCGACGATTTCGGTCTTGTAACGCTTGGCCCCATCTTGGCCTTCCCATGATCTAGTCTGCAAACGTCCTTCGATGAAGACTGGCTCACCCTTTTTTAGCATTGGCGTGATAGTTTCGGCTTGTTTGCCCCAGACTACGATCTCATGGTATTCGGTCGCTTCGCCATCGGCAGCTCCATCTCGGCCCTTCCAACGTCTGTTGGTGGCGACTGAGAAGCTAGTGACGGCTTGGCCGTTTGGTGTATATCTCATCTCGGGATCTTTGGTCAGATTGCCCAGGATTTGTGCACGATTGATATTTAACATAGTACCTTTCTTCGAAATAATTTCGAATTTATAATTTCTAATCTCAGATCAAATATAAATTACGTTTGATAAAATGTCAAAAGTAAATATTTGATGTGTAAAAATTCTAAAGGTCGTCTTTGAGGATATCATCAAGTTCATCATTGAGCTTGGAAAGTCGATCAGCTTCGTCTTCGCCTTTTTTGACTTTGGCAACTTTGGCTACTTTTTTCACTGTTTCTTTCTCAGCGTCTTTTTTCTCTTTGATGGCTTTTTTCTCATCAACTGCAGGCGTTTCAATGACTGCAGTTTTTTCTACTTCAGCGACTACTTCTTTGGTTGCAGGCGCTTTTTCTTCTGTCTTTTCTTCGACTTCTTCACGAACGGCCATCAAATTCTTGCTGGCCTCGGTCTCGCCCTCGATAGCTTCGAAAGACTTCTCACTTCCAACAACTTCTTGGACGGCTGAATTTTCAGCAATTTCATCAGCGGTCAAAGTCAATTCTTCCTTCTCATACTCTTTGACAATCAACAAATGACGCAAAACTTCATTGGTCAAGCGAATTTCACGCTCAAGCTCAGCGGTGAATTCAGGAGCGACACTGAAATTAATTGTTACATAAGTTGCAAATTCCTGCTTCTTGATAGGATAAGCAAGCTTCCGGCGACCCCAGATCTCCTCTTTTTCGATACTGCCCTTGATCGCGCTGATATAACCACCGATTTTGCCGGTGATTTTGTTCAGATCGCTCTCTGGCACAACATCAGAAATAAGGTACGTAAGTTCGTACTGTCTCAAAATTGCTCCTTTCTGGCCCAAGTTTTGTCGCATCTCTGCCTAGCTCGTTTGAGTTCGAGCACTTGGTCCCGCTACTCGAGAGTGGCGGGAAAAGTTAATTAAATTGTAACTAGACAATATCAGAAAATCTCCCTTGCGTCAACCTCGTAAATGTGGTAAATAATATGTACCTTGATCCGTATCAACGGCAAGAAGAAGGAGGGCTTGGTTATGTGGAAGTGGCCTTTGATAGTTATGATAGTAGGGTCGCTGGTGTTAGCGATAGTTTCCATGGTGTACAGCGCCAATTCATGGAAGGAAATAGAGGGAAAAACATACGAGATAAGTCTCTCTCAAGAATGGGCAAAGAAATCGACTGGCTCCATTCTGCATTATGATGCGGTTATAAGGAGGGCTGATTATTTTGATTGCGAAACTCTGAATGCAAGCGGTCAAATAGTAACAGCACTTCGTGTATCATTTCCTTGGGACCAGAGAGTTTTTGATCCAATCTTCCAAGTCAGAGATGATAAAATCGTTGTTATTGGATGGAATTATGACTATTCACCAGTCGTTTTCTGGTTAGCATTAATTCTAATTGTCGCCATGGTTGTACTTGTCATATTCGGCTTCCCAGCTAAGGGTAATTCGATTCCCGTGAGTGAGATGTAAATCTCATTGCTCTAACTAGTCAGCTCTCGTTCTTCGGAACCGGAGCTGATTTTATTTTTATCGGGCTATGACCCCTTTGCTACTATTTGAGGAAATTTCTCCCTTGCTTCAATCACACAAACGTGATAAATAATAGCTATCTTGATCCATGCATATGGCAAGAAAAAGGAGGATGCAAATGTTAGAGTTGTTTTTTGCAATCACCATATCGGGGGCTCTATACAAGGTCAGTCTAGAGGATGGCAAACCAGTCGTTGAGAAACTGGAACAGAAATGGGCAGCGACGGCTAGTCAAGTGGGGGTTGGCTCAAAACTCCACGATCGAAACTTTCTGGCCATTACCTTTGCGCATGGGCTTGTTCTTTACAATTCTCCGCTTGAGAAGGAGAGGCCGTTGGATGTCTATGATCCACGAACTGAAGTCGGCTCGCTGTCTACATCGCCGATTGTCGCACTCTTTTTATTGGAGGAAGAAGCGCGCGAATGTTTATTTTCTGGCAAGAGTCTGGGGCGCTTAGACCGCTCCTGGCATAGTAATACCGAGATGGTAGCTAATGCCATCGGAGTGAATCACACTCGTTTTATTCTCGGTCGGTATTTCTTAAATCTAATCAAAGAATAAAACAAAGTACCGGCTAGCTGTCGTCCCAGGATGGGACGGCCACTAGCCAATTTTTTTTATCTGACTATAACTTTCTTACCACTTTTTCCCAGTATTCTTTTGGCTTCTTGAATCTGTTCAGCTGTGGATGGCTGGATATCTTTTAATTTATATTCAATTCCCATCTCCTCGTATTTATATTCACCCATCGTGTGATAGGGTAAGATTTCGATGCGCTCGAGATTGTCATAACGGCTCAGACTCTCAGCTGTTTGTTCCAAGTATTCAGCTTGGTCGGTGTATCCTGGGACGAGAACATAGCGAATCCAGAAGGGGATATTTTGCGATTGTAGGTAGTCGGCAAAGATGATTGAGGGCACAATTTCCCCCGCGACTCGATTACCAGTAACTTTTTCATGCCAGATTGGGTCAATATGCTTGATGTCGAGCAAGACCAAGTCCGTATATTTGAGCATCTCTTTGACATCATCGTTTAAGACAGAGCCATTGGTATCAATTGCAGCATGAATAGTCCGCTTGAGTCCCTCTCCTTTAGAAGGAGAGGCTAGGTGAGGTTTCAATTTCAATTTTTTAAATAACTCACCAATCTCATTGGCTTGGAGCAGTGGCTCGCCACCGCTGACAGTGACTCCGCCTTTTTCGCCAAAGTAGGGGATATTCTTGTCGATCATTTCAATCAGTTTTTCAATCGACAACTGTTGGCTACTAACCATCGACTGGGAGTCTGGATTGTGGCAATAAAGACATTTATAATTACATCCCCGTGTGAAGATGACGAAGCGAATGCCCGGCCCTTCATGAGTACCAAAGGTTTCGATCGAATGAATATTCATATTAATCGCTTTTTCTACCATAAATCATCCAGACAAACCACCAGATTACGATGCCACCGATGATATTGCCAATGGTGACTGGTAGCAAATTGTGGATGAAGAAATTTGACCAAGTCAGTGAAGCTGATTCGATATGTTTGGCGATCAGAAAGCCACCATCAAATTTCTTGATAAATAAAGCAATCGTAATCAAATACATATTGGCAACTGAGTGCTCAAAACCCATTGCTACAAAGGCGGTGACGGGGAAGAGTAGCGCCAAAATCTTGTCAGTCGTGTTCCTAGCGCTATATGAGAGCCAAATCGCGAGACAAACTAGCATATTGGCCAAAACGCCCAAGACAATCGCTTCAGTAAAATCATGACTCATCTTGGTATTTGCGATTGAAAAAGCAGTAACACCGAAGGCTCCGCCATTCATCAAATATTCCCGGCTGAGATAAATCATTATCGCAACAAAGATTGAGCCGATAAAGTTACCAATATACACGATAAAAAGGTTTTTGATAAAGGCGGGGATAGAGACTTTTTTGGTGAAGCACCCGATTGAGACAATCGTCGAGCCAGTGAACAGCTCCGCGCCACCGACCAAGACCAAGATAAGCCCAAGGCTAAAAGCGATGCCCATCAGGGTCTTGACGATACCAATTGGTAGATTCGAAGCACCCGCAGCGATTAAGGTCGCAAAGGCTCCGCCAAAACTGATAAAAATACCAGCCAAGATTGAGAGTAGTAGTAAATTGGTGAAAGTATGAGTGACTTTCTTGTTTGCGTGACCTTCGGCATGCGCATAAAGATCAGGCACCGGGGTAGAATGAAAATTATCAGCCATGGGCTCCTAGAAATTATTTTAATTAAATATCAAACACGAAATACAAGATCAATTATCAATTATCAATTATCAATTTTCAATTAATCATTTAATTTTCAATGACCAATTTTAAAATTATCATCTGTCATTCTGAACAAGTAAGCTTGAGTGAAGAATCTAGTGAAGCGTTCTATATTCCCAACGAGCACTAGCCCCATGCTCTAGATCCTTCGATAACTCAGGATGACACCCAATTTTAAAATTGTATCCATCCAATATCCGTAAATTTGTATCATCTGTAATCTGTCATTTAAAGGTTTTCGTGGAAAGTTCTCTTGACGACCTCTTCTTGATGTTTGCGAGAAAGTTTGACAAAATTTACCGCATATCCCGAGACACGGATAGTCAATTGAGGATACAGTTCAGGATGCTCCATAGCGTCAAGCAAAGTATCACGATCAAGCACATTGACGTTGAGGTGATGAGCGTTTTTTTGGAAATATCCACCGATCAATGAGACTAGATTGTTAATTTGCTCATCTTTGTCTGCGCCGAGTGTGTGAGGAGTGACTGAAAAAGTGTTGGAGATACCATCTTTGGCATAGGAGTATTCGAGCTTAGCGACGGAGTTGAGTGAAGCGATAGCGCCATGCGAATCACGGCCATGCATTGGGTTGGCACCAGGTGCAAATGGTTCGCCAGCTTTGCGACCATCGGGAGTGGAGCCAGTTTTCTTGCCATAAACAACATTGGAGGTGATAGTCAGTATCGAGAGAGTCGGCTTGGCATCTCGATAGATATGGTGCTTGGACAATTCTTTGCTGAAACCCTCGACCAATTCAACAGCGATCGAGTCAACTTTGTCATCATCGTTACCGTATTGAGGGAATTCGCCTTCAATCTCAAAATCAGTCGCAATACCGTATTCATTTCGGATCGGCTTGACTCTAGCAAATTTGATTGCTGATAGTGAATCAGCGACGACTGATAGGCCAGCCGCGCCGAAGGCCATGACCCGGTATGGCTCACTGTCAAGTAGCGCCATCTGCGCGCGTTCATAGTAATATTTGTCATGCATATAATGAATTACGTTCATCGTATCGACGTAATCTTTGGCAATTTCACTCGCTACTTTCTGATAATTTGCCCAAACTTTGTCAAAATTCAAATATTCATCTTCATACATCGGCTCGATGCCCTGGACAACATCATCGCCGGTAAATTCATCCTTGCCAGCATTAATCGCCATCAATAAAATCTTGGCTAGATTGCAACGAGCGCCAAAATATTGCATCATCTTGCCAGTTTTGAGCAGTGAAACGCAACAAGAGATGCCATAGTCATCGTAGCAATATTCTTTTTGCATCAGCGTATCATTTTCATACTGAATTGATGAAGTATCTATGGAAACTTTGGCCACATAGCGCCGAAAACTTTCGGGTAATTTATCACTCCAAAGCACGGTGAGATTTGGCTCTGGTGAAGGCCCAAGATTGTAAAGTGTTTGCAAGAAGCGATATGAGGTTTTCGTCACCTTGTGTTGGCCGTTCTCCCAAGTGCCACCGAGTGATTCGGTCAGCCAAGTCGGATCGCCAGCGAAAAGATCATTATATTCGCTTGCTCGGAGGTGTCGGACAAGTCGTAATTTGATGATAAATTGATCGATTAATTCCTGTGCAGCCTCTTCGTCCAAACTGCCTTCGGCCATATCTTTCTCAATATAAATATCAAAAAATGATGAAGTATTGCCGAGGCTCATCGCCGCACCATCGTGCTCCTTGAGCGCTGCGAGATAAGCAAAATAAGTCCATTGTATTGCTTCCTTGGCGTTGGTCGCTGGATTGGAAATATCGCATCCGTATTCGGCCGCCATCTCTTTGATCATCATTAAAGCAACGATTTGCTCAGTGATCTCTTCGCGCAATCTGATCAATTCATCGGTCATGGGTCCAGCTAGCGTCTTTTTGTCCTTTTCCTTTTGCTCAACTAGAAAATTAATACCATAGAGCGCCACTCGACGATAATCACCGATAATTCTGCCACGAGCATAATTATCAGGTAGCCCAGTCAAGATGCCAAGCTTGCGGAGGGTTCGCATCGTATTGGTATAAACCGAGAATACACCATCATTGTGAGTCTTGCGGAATTTGCAAATATCCAAGATATCCTGACTTATCTTCCGGTTGTATTCCTCGCAAGCTTTGGCAGCGACTCGGATACCACCAAAGGGTTTGACACCACGTTTGAGCGGCTCATCAGTCTGGAGCCCGACGATTACTTCCTTGTCCTGCTGTATATATCCAGGCTTGTGGCTTGTAATTGTTGAAATCCTCTCAGTATCAATATCGAGCACTCCACCAAAAGCGTCACGTTCCTTTTGAAGCAGATCCTTGCATTTTTCCCATAGATCTTTTGTTTTTTGACTTGATCCAGACAGGAAGCTCTCATCGCCGTCATAGGGGACCATGTTTTCCAACATAAAATCTCTCACATCAATCTCATCTCGCCATTTTCCACCCTCAAAATTCATATATTCTCCTAATTTAAATACACATTAATACAAGATACAGATAAATTTTCAATTTTCAATTATCAATTTT
>JBAXQZ010000050.1:0-7730 GCA_037131475.1 bacterium
GTATTATTCGTAATTAGTATTTACCCTATGACTCGCAAAGATTTGGCCAAAAATTTAGCCGAAAAGACAGGACTCTCCTTCAAGCAAGCAGAGAGTATTATTATTGCTTTTGGCAAGATTGTCACTGAGGCTATGCTCAAAGATGAGAAAGTTGTTTACTCCAACTTTGGCACCTTCTATACCGTTCATTACCCCTCCAAAGTCATCATGCATCCCAAGCTTGGCGCCAAGAAAAAAATTATTATGCTTCCAACCGATGTTGTCAAATGGATGCCCTCAGGCAATATCAAGGATATGATCAAAAATGACTATACCATCGAGAGTCCTACTACCCACAAGTCAAATCTTCATCACAATATTCCCATCAGGATCAATGCCGCCAAAAAGCCCGCTCAGACTGAAAATATTTTTGAGCATGGCTTCGATAATTCGCAACCGATAAATTCAAACCCCGAAGAGATCCCTCCAATCAAGAAAAGAATCTCATTGCTCGACTCAGGAATTCTTGATAAATTTTCCACGCAAAATCTCGTCAAGCACATCAGGCCACAAGCAGAAAAGCCCCTAGAAGTTGAGCCCACAGATTATCCGAACGATAACGCCTCAGACTCGTCGGATATGTCCAATCAAATAATCGATCCAATATCGATAGAATCAATACCACCAACGGAACCCACTGATAATACAACGCCAGACTACGTGGCCGATCTGACGCCCTTTCGAACAATCAAGAATAGTATTACCTACATTGACTTATCCGCTATCACCATCGCCAAAGAGATACTTTCGCTCATCCCCGAAAAAATAGCGCGCGAATACAAGATTGTACCCGTCGAAAAAGATGGCAAATCATTAATTGTTGCCATGATTGATCCCGAAGACATTGAAGCGATTGAGATCGTCAAGAAAATGACCCAGAGACCGATTCAAGCTCGACTCGCCACTGAAGCCGATATTGCTCACGTCTTGGACCAGTACCAGGGTCTTGAAAGTGAAGTTGAGGAAGCTATCAGCACCAACGATTTTGACAATAAAAAAGAGGAGGACACTGGGGCTCTATTGGCTATGGCCTCGGATTCTGCGCCTGCTGCAAGGATTGTCACCTCGCTCCTACGTCGAGCAATCCGTGACCGAGCTTCCGACATTCATATCGAACCAAATGAAAAAACGGTTGAAGTTCGCTTTCGTCTCGACGGCATTCTTCACAAAAAAGTTGATTTACCCAAGGATGTCCAGGCTGCCATTGTATCTCGCATCAAGATACTATCAAACCTCAAAATTGATGAACAACGCCTACCTCAGGACGGACGCTTCAGCCTCAATATTGACGATCGCAGAATTGATTTTCGTATCTCGACCATGCCGGTCGCCAATGGCGAAAAGGTAGTTATGCGTGTTCTCGACAAATTGACTGGTGTACTTGGGCTCGATCAGCTGGGGATTACGGGCCGAGACTTTGACCTACTCAAGGAGAATACCGAGAAATCTCATGGTATGATCCTTGTGACCGGTCCGACCGGCTCTGGCAAGACGACCACTCTCTATGCACTACTAAGCAAGATATACAATGAAGGTGTAAATATTATCACACTCGAAGACCCTATCGAGTATCAGATTGCCGGCATCAACCAAAGCCAGGTCAACGCTTCAATTAATTATACTTTTGCCTCAGGACTTCGTTCGATTTTACGCCAAGATCCCGATGTAATTATGATTGGTGAAATTCGCGATATGGAGACGGCAGAGATGGCTGTTCAATCAGCTCTCACCGGCCACATCGTCATTAGCACCTTGCACACCAATAATGCTGCTGGTGCTGCACCACGCTTGATCGATATGGGCGTCGAGCCATTTCTCCTAATCTCCTCCCTCAATCTTGTCGTCGGCCAACGCCTCGCACGAAAAATTTGTGACCAATGCAAAACTGAATTAAAATTGTCCGCCGAACAGCTAAAATTCGTCAACAATGAAATTGCACAAATGCCAGAGGATGAAAAAAAGAAGCTAAAAGATCAAAAAATCAAATTCTACCATGGCAAAGGCTGCAAAAACTGCGATGAAACTGGCTACAAAGGGAGAATCGGACTTTATGAATTATTAGACATTTCCGAGACCATCAAAAACATGATTATAGAACGTGCCTCTTCAACGAAAATTGAACAGCAAGCTATCAAAGAAGGCATGAAAACCATGCTTCAGGATGGCATCCTCAAGGCTATCGACGGAATTACCACCCTAGAAGAAGTCTTCCGCGTAATCAAAGATTAGGGATAGTTAGCGGTTAGCGGTTAGCTGTTAGCAGTTAGTAGTTAGTAGTTAGCAAATTATAATAGCCGCCAACAGCCGGCTGCAAACTGCCGACTGCCGACCACCCACTGCCGACTACCAATAAATTAAATTGGAAATTATGCGTTTTATTTACAAAGTCAAAAATTTATCTGGCCAAATACTCAAAGGCGAGACAGAGGACAACGATATCGTCTCGGCCACGGCAAATTTGAAGAAAAATGGCTATTTTATTGCCTCCATTAAGAAAGCTGAATCAAGTCATAATTTTGATTTTAACATTTTCGCCAAGCAATTTCCCCTCAAGGAGAAAATCGTTTTCATCCGCGAATTAAGCATTATGATCAGATCGGGTCTCTCTATTATTGAGGCTTTAAACGCTCTGCATGAAGAAACTGACAACAAATATTTCTCTCAAGTGCTTGGCACTATGATTGTTGATATCCAGGGAGGGAAATCCTTCTCTGAGGCGGCTTCGAAATTCCCTGCGATTTTCAACGAAATCTTTGTTTCTTCGATTAAATCCGGTGAAATTTCTGGCAAAATTGATGACGTCCTCGAACGGCTCGCCACTCAGTTTGAAAAAGATTATGAGGTCAAAAGAAAGGTCAAAGGCGCTCTCGCCTACCCAATTTTTGTTATGGTCGCGCTCGTTGCTGTCATGATTGTAGTCATGATTGTAGTAATCCCACAATTACAAAATGTCTTCAATGACGCAGGCGTATCGCTCCCACCACTGACTCGGGGCGTGATGGCTACTAGCGATTTTTTCAAAAATTATATTTTATATATTGTACTTATTTCAGCTGCGCTCGGAGTCGCTACTTTTTACTGGCAAAAAATGCCGACGGGAAGGCTTTTCTTTGACACAAGCAAGATACGACTACCAGTTTTTGGCCTATTAATGAAAAAAAGCTATATGGCCCAATTCACGCGTACTTTTGCGTCTTTATCCTCCTCTGGACTACCCCTTCTCGATGTTTTTGAGTCCTCCGGTAGAGTCATCGGCAATGTTTTATATGAAGATGATGTCAAGAAAATGATTGAGAAAATACGCGCCGGCCGAACAATATCAAGTGTCTTTCAGGAAAGCAAATATTTCCCCAAAATGATTTCACAAATGGCCATGGTCGGTGAAAAGTCCGGCAATATTAGTGAAGTGTTTGACAATTTAGCCAATTTCTATGATCGGGATGTTGACGCAATTACCTCCAATATCTCCACCTTGCTCGAGCCAATCCTCATGGTCGTTATGGGCGCAGGCATCGGCATCATTATCATCTCCGTCCTCCAGCCAATCTACGGACTAGTAAGCGCAATCTAATTGGACACGCCCCGCTATCATTTGAATTGGAAACGCACATTGTTTGTTTGCGTATTTATGGTAAAATAGTTTTATACTTATTTCGAGGAGGGGTTTATATTTGATCTATCCAAAAATTTTCTCGACTCATCGACTTTCGGGCTTGATATCGGCTACGAGACTATTCGCCTTGTCCAAGTCAGAAATTCTGCCAAAGGACCGTCGCTCGTTGGAGCGATTGATATTCCCCTGACCGAAAAAATTCTCGATAAGGATAAGTTTAAAAACAAGGCCGAGACGGCCAATCTCATCAAAGAAGCATGCCGCAAAGCCACACCTCACGCTATCACCGGCAAGAGAATTGTGACTGCGCTACCAGAAACATTTGTCTTCTCGAAAACAATTCAACTGCCCAAAATGTCAAGTCGCGAATATGACGAAGCCATTCCCATCGAAGCCGCTGACTACCTACCAATTCCAATCAGCGAGACCTACCTTGATTATCAGATTCTCATCACTCATCCGGACGAACCACTCGTCGATATCTTGGTCGTCGCTACCCCCAAAAAACTTGTTGATGATTACGTCGAGCTTGCCAATCTTGCCGGCTTTGAATTGGCAGCTCTTGAGACAAAGCCACTCGCCATCGGCCGGGCTATCCTTGCAAAATCTGAAAAAAACGGCAGTTTGATTATCGAGATTGGTACAGAATTCTCACGCATCTCAGTTTGGGACACCACCAATATCCGACTTACCACCATGATAGGCATAGGCAAAAATCAGATCCTCGATTCAATCAATAGTATCGGTTCGGATCCACATTCAAAAAATGCCAAAATTTCTGCAAGCTCATCGAAAGAAACATTACAGCTGATTAGCCAGATTACTGACGAGGCAATTAACTCTATCCGCTATCACCAAAATCGTGATTACAAGCCCAAGGAGATTAAACAAATTCTGATCTGTGGAGTTGGCGCCCAAATTATTGATATCGATAAGCAAATCCAAAAAAATATTAATATCCCCACCAGTGTCGCCGCGCCCCACTTCATCAATGGTGACAAATTGGGGACAGAGTTCACGACAGCTTATGGTTTAGCCATGCGCAACGATTTTTAGCCACAAAGATAGATAAAAACAAACAATATTACGACTACCAACTAGCTTCCAAACGTAAATAAAAATAAAATATGACGATTAATCTCATTCCACCACAAGCCAGAAAAGAAAGACGCACTAAGCAATTGCTCAGTAGCTTATATTTTGCGGCGAGTGCGATCTTAATCTTCCTAGTTCTTATTTCTGGACTTATCTTTGCAACCAATTATTTTGTGCTATCTGATATCCAAAATTTAGATAAAAAGATTTCAGCCAAGACAGATGAGGCTGCCAAATATAAGGAATTGGAAACTTCTATTCGACAGACAAATCAAAAAATATCAATCATTAAAAAGACCGACGCTGAAAGAATCATTTGGAGCGAGGTAATTTCTGAGATAGCAGCGTCAACACCGGCAAAAATAAAACTCAACTCACTTTCATTAAACAAAGATACAAAGACTACCAGCATGTCAGGAACCGCCGAAACTCGCAAAGACATCGCTGATATGAAGGATGAATTAGAAAATTCTATCCTCTTCAAAAATGTCACCTTCACCTCCTCTGCATACAATTCGGCAAACAAAAATTATACCTTTACGCTCGATGCTGAGATGGAGGGAGTATGACTTTATTGAATAATTTTTGGCGCAAAAATCTACCTTGGATAATACTCCTTATCTTTTTCTATTTTGTAATTGTTTTTCTCATCTTCCTGCCCTCTATTACTCAAACAGAGACAAACAAACAGACCATAATCGCCAAACAAGAAGAGCTCGAAACTCTCGATTATCGACTGCAAATTCTGCAAAAAAGAACACATAACAGTGATGTTTTTAATGAAATAAATTCCAAGATAAATAACCTTATGCCCAACAACACAGACACGAGCGTTTTTATTATTCAACTTGAAAATCTAGCCAATCTCAACGGCACTATTATCAACAATCTATCAATCACTGAGCCAAAAGCGGACTCAAAACAAGTCAAGACCAAACAAACTCAAAGCATCGCCTTTTCATTTGATGTCAACACTTCATATGCCACATTACTCAACATCATCAAGGGACTTGAGTCATTCCCCCGCTTCAATACGACAACCTCTATCAATCTAATCACGCATGATGACAACAATATATCAGCGCAAATAAAAGGGGTCATATATTATGGAAAATAGCAAAAATAATATTATTCAATCTCGATTAGTCTTGATTTTTATTGTCGTGATTTGCGGCCTTCTAACCTACTGGACACTGACAAAAATAAATTTTAATTTCAAGGAAACAGACGTGTCGGCGGCTTCAATTGATGTAAACGAAAAAGACTATCATGCCCTAACGAGCATTAGCGAACGATATTCCACTAAAGCTCACCCTGAAGGCGTGGGCCGCCCCAATCCATTTGAAAATTACTAAAATTAAAAATGGCCTTTGGAGCCATTTTTAATTATTATCAGATCGCACCCAAAATAAATTTTCTATTTATTACCTAGACATTTTTCGATAGCTTTGACAATATCTGCAGGCATAATCTCGCTTTTGATTAGATAGCTGTCATGCTCCTTCATCATCTCCTTAATTTTATTAATCTCTTGGACCAAGGCCGTCAGAAGAATAATTGGAATCCCAGCTGTTTTTTCATCGCTTCGCAACTTTTTCATCACATCGATACCATTGATCTTTGGCATCATGATATCCAATAGGATAATATCTGGTTGCTCTCCGGGAATCTTGGCCAAAGCCTCCTCGCCATCATAAGCAGATGCAATCTCATAACCCTCAGATGAAAGCCTCTCGGCATACATCTCATGAAGTGTCATATCATCATCTACCAACATTACCTTAACTTGTTTAGACATTTTTCTCCTTAATTGGTTTTATAAATAACGTAATCAAATAAATCATATAAACTTCCGCTCTGTCGGTCAAGGGTTACCTCTAATTTTCTGGTGGCACTGCCATAATATCCAGTTGATTCTATCTTAGTTGTGCTGCCATACATTAGCTCATCAGAAATTGGATTTTTGCGAGTCAAAGCAAAAGCCATATCTGCACCGATCGGCTTCAAATAAAGTTCGGCCTGAGACAAAATTACCGTCGGCCAGATGAGACTTTTCAAATTTTGTATTTGAGCAATTTTATTGCCACTCAGGCCGTAGCCCAGGACGCCCTTACCGTTCAAATCATTGGCTTGAAAAACTTTTGTGTAATCACAACTAGGGCTATTGGAGTAAAAGAACATTTTCTTCTCATCATTAGTCCCGGCCATCGTTTTGCCAACAATTTTGGCTTCGATCAAGAGACAATTTTTGTCGTTGAATGGTGCGGCCAATTTAATATTGTCTTTGGTCTCAAGTGGCTTGAATGTCAAATTAAAATCTGAGTGGGCAAAAATATTTGTTCCATCAAATTTTTGCGATTCATCTCTCAAGATAATATTGTTTTGGCCCTTATCATCGCTTGCATTATATTTTTCCAATGCAGTCACCGGATTGCTATCACTACCGGTCGGGCCAATGGCCGAAGTCTTTGGGTCTATTCGCAGATCATAAACTTGATGACTGGCAGAATAATCGCTCAGAGTATTTTTGTTCACGCCCTTGCCATTATTGTAATCAATCACCTCTCCATTCGTAATATCATTTCGCAAAACAGTACTACCCACCACTGAAAAAGCATCATTTGAGGCCACAAAAGGAACCTCCGTATTTTTGTCCAAGCGATATCGCAAGAACGCTTCTTCGATCCCGGACTCAGCGCTATAATATGCTATTTTGCCATTTTCATACAATGCAGCCGATGATATCGACATAAATAAAGTTCTGCCAAAACCAAAAGCCACAGCAGTAACTGCAGATATCAAAAGCATCGCTATAATAATGGCCGACCCTCGCTTTTTCATTACCAATATTATAGCACTACACTTTTCGATTTTCCAATTTATTTTTTAAACTACGAAATAAGAAATACACATGAATACGAAATACGAATAATACTAAATTTACGAAAAAAATGTATCTAACATTTATTGTTCGACACTGTGT
>JBAXQZ010000051.1:0-7695 GCA_037131475.1 bacterium
ATATGAGCGTTGTTGGTCCCAGGCCAGAGCTACCCAAATTTGTGGAGAAATTTGAAAAAGAAATTCCAGAATATTTTCGACGGCACAAGGTTAAGGTCGGGCTGACGGGCTGGGCACAGGTGAATGGGCTCAAGGGGGATACTTCAATCAAAGAGCGTGTTCGATACGATATTTACTATATTGAAAACTGGTCGCTGTGGTTGGACTTAAAAATTATCTTTAAAACAATAGGATTGATAATCTATGAAACGATCTTTGGAAAATATGAATATCGCAATCGTCCATGAGTGGATCACCAATGTTGCAGGCGCCGAAAGAGTCTTGCTCGTCTTGCACGAAATGTTTCCAGATGCGCCAATCTTCACCGCCGTATTTGACCCCGCAAAGGCCAAGCCTTTTGCTTCGCTGGATGTTCGACCATCTTGCCTCCAAAATATCCCGATGATGAAGGCAAAAAGAGAGTTTCTAATTCCCTTTACGCCCTTTGCTTTTGAGCAGTTTGCTCTCTCCGGATTTGATCTAGTAATATCAAGCTCAACCTTTGCAGCCAAGGGCATTATCACCAAACCGAGTACTATTCACGTTTCATATTGCCATACACCACCACGTTATCTTTGGGAGCCAGAGCTGGATCCTAGAGCCAAGAAGGGGCGATTGGCTTGGTTGCGCAATAATACTACTCACAAGCTTCGTCTCTGGGATCGTGTGGCTGCTGATCGAGTGGATCATTTCATTGCCAACTCACATTATGTCGCCAAACGGATCAAAAAATACTATCAGCGAGACGCGGCTGTGGTCCACCCAAGTATAGACCCAAGTGCCTTCCATTTGGCTCCAGAAGAGGATATAAAGGATTATTTTCTTTTTGTTAGTCGATTGGTCAACTACAAAAAATGTGATCTTGTGGTCGCAGCATTCAACGAGCTTGGCTGGCCACTAAAAGTCATCGGTTGTGGTCCAGAAAAGGAAAATCTACAAAAGCTAGCCAAACCAAATATTGAGTTTCTGGGCTATCTCTCAGACGAGGAGATGTCAAAATACTATTCAGAGGCCAAGGCCTTCGTCTTCGCTGCCGAAGAAGATTTTGGCATTGTGCCACTTGAGGCGATGGCCTCGGGTCGCCCTGTGATTGCCTTTGGCAAAGGGGGACTGACCGAGTCAATAATTGAGGGCAAGACGGGCACATTTTTTCCTGAACAAACAGTCGAATCTCTCGTCTCAGCCCTGAAGAACTTTAAAGCTGAAAATTATAATCAATTAGAGATCCGCAAACACGCTGAAAATTTTTCCACCGCAAACTTCAAAAAAGAATTTATGGATGTAATTAATAAAATCTTAATGTAATTTTAATATTTATCGCGCTATATTATCTTAGCTCGGTATCATTTAAGTTTGATTACAAATGTTAATTAAAAGAAAAGGAGTTTTATGGCAAGAATGAACTCGTTGGATTGGCTCGCCCTTGTCTTGGTCCTAATAGGTGGTCTCAATTGGGGCTTGGTCGGTTTCTTTGATTACAATTTAGTCTCCGCAATCTTTGGAGACATGACTGCGTTCTCTAGAGTGATCTACGCTTTAGTCGGCCTATCGGCAGTTTATCTCGCGATAGCAGCTCCAGCCAAAAGCAAGTCAGAGTAGACATCCAAAAAATGCGACTTATTACTCTTAAGACGCATTTCATTCGTGCGGAAATATTCTTTAGCTCATTTATCTTCAGAAGATTTATCCTCGGCTGTGGTGCTTGAGTAAAAGCCATTATCATGGGTATTTATTTGATTTGGATCATAGGAGGGCAATGAAAATGCAAGAGTATCTCCTTTTTGCTTGGCATCAATCGTAAAAAGTGAGGATTTGTGGCGCCTAATTATTAAATAGGCCAAAAGCAGTATAATGAGGATTGTGCCGATGCAAAAATAGATAAATAATTTTTTATCAATCGGCCTCACAACATTAAATTTTGCAATTGTCTTGAATTCAGACAAAGTATCATTCTCACCAAGCACAGCAGCCTGGACGATATGCGACCCAGGAGTAAGTGTCTGATCCAAAGTAACACTCCAATTGCCATACATATCAGCCACGATGCGTTTCTCAATCGCAACAGGAGAATGAACCACCAGATTAATAGACGCACCTGGCGTGGCGGCGCCGTTAATAGTAATTTTGTCTTCAGTTGTTATTTGATTACTATTTATTAGCTGATTTTTAGTAGGAGCTGTTACTGTGCCAGCGATATTATCTAATTGTTGTTTGATGTCAATTGTTGTAGTGGCTGAAGTGGTTGTGGCGGCACCGAGAGTAGATTGAACAGGATTAATTGAAATTTTTTGAACTTTGTAAGAGTTAGCATCAATCTTGTACATGTTACCCGATGCGTAACCAGCCGCCCAGACCGTATTTCGCGATGTATTTTGCGTGAGACCATAGATTATATCTGAAGAGATTAGGGTCTGATCGGGTCCACCTAAAATATTAGCTGATTGTTTGTCGATGGGAATAAGCAAATTTCGTTCGACATTATCCTTGAGAAATATTTTTACACCTCCATCAAGCTTATTTATATATCTTCCATACGCAACCCAGAGATTGCCATTTTTGTCAATTAGTGGCTGTGTGCTGGTATAAGCTCCAAAGTACGTATCTGAAAATGAGTGGTTAGTATTATTTTCGCTTAGTCTTACTAGTGTACCCATAGTTGCAACTGCAGACCATATATCTTTTGTAGTAATATCAATAGTTATACCGGAAATACTGCTGCCATTTTTGATGGGGTAGCACGTTTTAACTTTATTTTCGACAGGTGTAGTATTAATACTACAGATTTGATGGTTATTATAGAGATTGAACCATATTTGATTGCGATATGAATCATAAATAATACCACTTGGAGAGGTGCTATCAATTTTGAATATTAGATTGCCGCTATTGTCTA
Source organism: bacterium (assembly GCA_037131475.1). GTDB lineage: Bacteria > Patescibacteriota > UBA1384 > XYA2-FULL-43-10 > 1-14-0-10-43-13 > JBAXQZ01. The sequence continues at coordinate 2,933 of JBAXQZ010000051.1, forward strand.
GTTTTGAAATAAAATCAATATTATTTTTATTCATCATGTTAGCGACCCAAACATTATCTCCTCCATCAATCGCAATACCGTATGGGCTAGTGCCACCAACATTAAATACAAGAATCTGTTTACCACTATTATCTAGCTTAACTACATTGCGGCTATTAGTATTTACTACCCAAATATTATTATTAGAGTCAATCGCAATACCAGTGGGCTTCTTGCCGCCACTATTATAACAAGCTAATACATCTCCATTGCTATTTACTTTAACAACCTCGTCGGTTGAATAGCTGGAAAACCATGCATTGTCTAGCTTATCAGTAGCAACTGCATAATATGAACGTTTTAATAATGGAGCGCAAGTACCGTTGGCCGGTAGCTCTGTTGATATGGTGGGGGGCGTGACAGTAGATATTGTAGTGGTATCCGTATCGTCGGGTTTTGGTGTTGGTTTGGTGATTGCGGTAGTTGCTGTAGTTGTTGTATCTACTTTTGTTTTAACAAATATTTTCTGAACTATATGGGTATTGGTATCGATCTTGTAAACAGTTCCTGATTCATAACCAGTTGCCCACAGAACGCTTTTGGAACTGTCCTGGGCGACCTTTCGGAGAACGTTAGTTGGGGTCTTTGCGGGGCTAGGATATCCTGCATAAAATTTAAGCATTTCTTCAATTGGCTGAAGTAATCCTGTCTCGACAAGATCTTTATCATACAATAACAAGCCGTTATCTTTATCTTGTCCATTATAGCCATCAACAATCCACAGATTGCTAGAGCCATCAATAAGAGGCTGTTTAGTACTAGCATTGTATGGAGTTTTGAAATATGCAACAGAGAAGGCATTATCCTTATCTTTAACTTGTCGCAATCTTACGAATACACCATTCGAAGCAATCGTTGACCAGATGTCTCCAGTATTTTTATCAAAGGTAATACCATTACCAAATTCTCCCTCTCGCGTATCTGCTTTTCGCGTGGTGTAACAGATAGTAGAAACATCGTTCATTTTTGACTTTGCATCAATATTGCAAAGATTGGTACTAGCGTAAGAATTATACCAAATCCTATCTTTCATTGAATCATAAGCTATAAAACTGGGCGCATAGACTCGAATGTAAGCCAATAATTTCCCAGCGTTGTCCAATTTTGTAATAAAATTATTAGATTTAATAGTGGGATCTTCTTGAGTATCATTGTTCTGATTGGTAATCCAGACATTATCTTTGCCATCAATTGTAATTCCAAATGGCATATCACCGGCATCAAAAGTACCAAGCAACTTGCCGTTGTTGTTGAGCTTGCTCACATTTTTTCCGGCTCGATTTACGACCCAGACGTTATTGAGAGAGTCTGTTGATAATTCAAAAGGACCTTCGCCACCACTTTCAAAGCATCCCAGAACATCGCCACTCGGACTGATTTTGACAATCTCATTAAATGTGATACCAGCTGCCCAAGCATTACCAAGCTTATCAACAGTGATAGTGTCATATTGACGAGTGTCTCTAGAATCGCAAGTGCTACTGGTAGGTAACTCCGTGGAAGTAGTAGGTGTTACAACACGATCCGCGTCGGGATTAATGACAGTTGAAGTTTTAAAGTCATATTCAGTATCATTGGTTAAAGCTTTTTTAACCACACCATCTAAGACGGGAGCAACTGGCTTCTCTACAGTAGTAGTCGGTGGCAGTGTGCCATTTGTTACCGGCGCAACTGTGGCAGTGGCTGGAGTTGTCGTGGTGGCAGGAGCTGTGGCAGTTGCTGGATTATTGGGCGTGGTTGAAGGAATAGGATCACTGGAGGTATTTGAAGCAGTTGGATTATCAGGTGTGGTAGGTACAGTAGAATTTGTATTTGTGATTACAGCCCCTCCGCCACCGGAAGAAGGCGGTTGAGTAGGCCATGCTGCATAGGTGTTAATAGTAAAACTGGGTATATTAAAAGCAGGTGTGGATGCTGGTTTTGTAATTTCAAATCTAATTTTTAAATATTTCTGAATAGTAAATCCCTCGCCATTGTTAAAAGATATAGCATTTCTATCTCCTTTTTCAAACATACTCAATTCTCCATTGAATCCATCTGTTCCTCCACTGCTATAACCTTTGCCGCTTTCATCACAATTAAATGATGAATCAGTACAGTCATCTATGTGTACTTTAATGTTTACATTATCTGGAATTTTGGCAGAAAAAGTAATCTTATTTAAATATGGTGCATCAAGCGCAATGGTTTCGTTTTCTTTGGTTTCAAAGATTGCACTAGTTGTCTCAGTATCTGTTATTTCACTCTTTCTCAAAACAAATCTCTGCAGTGCGTATCCAGTCATATCACCAATGGCCATATTGCAGCCGCCAAATAGTTGAATAATTTTCCCTGTTAAAGCATCAATCTTCGCTAGACCTGTGTTTGCTCCCATATTACCACCAGGATAGCCAGATACCCAGATAATATTTCCGCTTGAAACAGAGATACCCCTGGGGGTCAAACACATAGAGCTGTCACGACCAGTGCAAAGAATAACGTTTAATCTCTCATCTGTTTTCGGATTGATTCTTAGGGCACCTTCATTTCCGGCCAGCCACACATTGCCATCATTATCGATTGCAACAGCTGTGTAACTGCTGTTACCAAACCAATATTTTTGAGCTGTTTGTCCAGTAGAGGGGTCTACTCGGGGGACCACCTTCCCAGTAGTGGGGTCTACTTTGGCGACCCCACTGTCAGATGCTATCCAGACAAAACCTTCTGCATCGACAGCCACACCGAGAGCCAATGAATCTACTTTATAGCTAGTAGGAGTTCCATTGTTAGGAATTTTTAGAAGATTTCCTTCGCTGCCACCGCTAGCACTAGTTGCCCAGACATTCCCATTACGATCAGCAGCTATACCGAAACAAGGAGCTTGCAGAGAATAAGGCGATCCTATTATTTGCCCAGTACTGGGGGATAACTTATATACACTTATATTGGTTCCCACCCAAACAAATCCATCTTTGTCAATAGCAATGGCCCTGGGGCATCCGCTATCAGCAGAAGGATAGGTATAAGAATATTTAGTCAAGTCTTGGCCTAGGATACCAGTAGCCTTGATAATCACACCCGCTGGAATCACTTTAGTAATATTGCAGGATCCAGCATTTGCAGTCCACACATTACCATCGTTATCGACTGCAACACCCTGAGGACGGCCACCCGTATCAAAATTTGTAGCGGGCTTTCCACTTTCATTCAAATGTTTAACGGGCTCGCCATCAGCAGCGTTTATTTGGGTAACACCACCAACTTTATCATCATCCCATCCCCATTTTGTTGCCCATACATTATTTGTTTTATCATTTATTTTATCATTAGAGTAGCCTATCTTAAAACCATCTGTGGCATCGACACTACCTAGATTATTTAGTGTGGAAAATTTCGATGCTATATCCGAAGCAATAACACGGCTAGACGTACCATCTTTCGGATGATCAGCCTTAAAAATATTTTGATAATTCAGAAAAACGAAAAGAGAGATTGTTAGAAATCCTGTTAGCCCAAAACTGAGAGCGATGATACCTTTGCGGGTAAAAAGCTTTCGGAAAGTAGTTATAAAACATTTTTTCATCGACTCAAAGAATTTTTTAACCATTTTATCCACCCTCAAATAAATTTATCAAATACTTACTACTATTACTATTAGTATAATAACAGTAGCAAAATAAAGCAAATTACTAGTTATTATAAATATGCCCACCTGCTGGGATGCAGGTGGGCATAAGTCTAGGTGTTGAGATGGACCACGGGTCCGATCTCGAGCTGTCGGATAATCCCACGTAGGGATTTATCACTAATTGGACGATTATTGCGCCTCAAGATGGTAGCGAGTAAGGCCTCATAAGCGTTGGTGCCTGGGCTCCTACCATTTATAGTAGGAGTGGTTGTAATCACGGCCTTCAGTCCGGCTCTGAACATTCTTTCGCGATTTTCGATCGTCGTGGTGTTGGTGACGATCACTTTGTCCTCTAGACAAGATGGCATATACCGATCTATATAGAGGTAATCGCCAGCAATCAGATCCGCCCAATCGAAATGGTTCTTAAATTTCGTTGGGTTGTGGACGAGCTGCTTCTTGCCTGTCGGATAAAGCCAGTGGAAGGGGAGTCTCCCTACTATTGGCATCATCACTGGCACCAATTTCTCAATCACAAATGGTGGGACGAGGCCACCGATTCCCAATGAGAAAGGTAGGTCCCCCAGTAAGACATTGAAGTCGGCTTTTTGTGCGGCAAGTACGAGATGCCACCTCTCTGAACCGACCGGAATCAGACAGTTGCGCTGATGATCTTCGAGCAGCTTAATAGCTTCATTGATGGCCCATGGCTCAATGATCCGTTTAAGTTTGTGTCCATCGTCAAATGGTGTTTTGGCGATGTTGGCGCAAGCGCGGACAATTGAGTGGAAATGAAGCAGTTTCTCCTCTGGTCCGGTGCGAACACCGAGATCACAGCCACCGCCGCCGAACGCACCGACTTGACCATCATATCGCTTAAAATACTCAGGCCAGTTTTTCAAGCTTACAGCTTGTCGCACGATGTGGTATTCTTCACCAAATGCGGCGACCACGAGATGATAATCACGACTTGGATTGCCCAGACTAGGGCACATTGCATACATCTCGTTTGGTGTGAATGAGGTGAGTGATTCCTCACGAACAAAAGTAATTCCTGACATAATTTATAATCCCCCTTGCACATATTAATACATCAAAAATCATTTTTCGTAAAGGC
>JBAXQZ010000052.1:0-7533 GCA_037131475.1 bacterium
AAAAAATTATCCAAAAATCAGGAAAAAGTAAACTCTGATGATGTGATTGAGACTTACAAATTTCTCAAACAATTCAGTGGCAATTTCTCTGAAATTTTCAAAAAAGACAAACCTTCAAAACCAAACAAATAAACAATAACTAGAAAGAACTTATGAGCGATTACAAAATTGAAGCACAATTGCGAACTGAAAAAATAAACAAGGTGAGAGCCGAAAATCTCATTCCTGGTGTTATCTATGGCAAAGGTTTTAAAAACATTTCTTTATCCATGAAAAAAGTTGAGATTGATAATCTTTTCCGACATGCAGGCACCTCAAATCTTGTCGAGGTTGCTGTAGATGGCAAGAAATACAAAACTTTGATTCACGATACTGAGATTGAGCCAATCCGAAATAGCATCATCCATGTTGATTTTTACAAAGTTAATATGAAAGAGAAGATCACGGCTGAGATTCCTCTGAAATTTATCAATGAGTCCCCTGCTGTCGTCAATCTTGATGGATCTTTGATCACTCCTGTTGACTCTATTGAAGTCGAGTGTTTGCCAGGCGACCTCATCTCTGAGATCGAAGTTGACCTCTCATCACTTGAAAACTTTGAAAAAGACATTCGCGTTTCTGATATCAAGCTAGCAGAAGGCATCACTATCCTCAGCGACCCTGAAGAGATAATTGCTTTCGTCCAAGAGCCACGAAGCGAAGAGGAGCTTGAAGCCCTCGATGCTGAAGTTGTTGAGAATATAGATGCTATCGAAGTTGAAAACAAGGGCGAAGCACCTGTTGAAGAAGCCACTGACGAGAAGAAATCAGAGTAATACTAAATATTTTTCTATAGATACGTTAAATGACCGCCAGAATCTCTGGCGGTCATTTGTTTTTACTATTGGTGAGTTAGTAAAAAACTTTTACTTCTTTCACCCTCCAATGCACTCCGTCGAGACATTTCTCACAGGTGACATGACCACCCGTGCCACTGAATTCACAGCCATCACGATAATTCAAGAGACCAGCTCTACGCAGTTCTTCAGTAGTGAACAACTGCCCAACATGCTCCTTTTTTATTAGGGTGATAGTCCTGACCTTGACCGAATCTAATACTGCTACCATAGTGTACCTCCCCATATGGCAGACATATCCCCTCACTACGAGTAGGAAAAATAATTTTCATGCTCAAAGATTTGAGTCATGAATTTGAAGAATCTTTGTATAGTATATTCCCATTAACGTTAGCACAACAATATATGAAATTGTTTAAAAAGTGGATAACTTTTACAAAATCGGTATTATTAATCCAGTACTTGAAATTATCAGTAATTATTTCTTGCTCGCTGGTAATAGCTATTCAAAATCAAAACTAAGTAAATTGGCGCCACCATCAAACTCGGATTTGGCTGTGAAGACCTCATCATCGCCAATTGAACCAATTTTTTCCAACATTAGTGCGACGTCTTTGATCACGTTGACTTTATCGAGATCTTGGGGCGCAACCCAATGCAATTTACCCTCGTCTGACTCAATTACAACTTCTGACTCAACTGTGCTCACGGTAACGAAAACTATTGTATTTTTACCAAAAAAATTCAAGAAATGAATCACCCCTTTGAGTTTTGTATCTGCGGGCGCAATCCCTGCTTCTTCCAGAATCTCTCGATTGGCACTCTCGATAATACCCTCGCCGTGCTCAATGTGCCCACCAATACCATTGTAGTAGCCCTGCATCGGTCCTTTTCTGGCAGCGTATTCAATCAGCAAGACCTTGCCATTGCACCTAACAAAGCATAGTGTTCTGGGAATTACTTGATACCTCTCTGCCATATTGCCTCCGATAAATTGATTAGAAATCTTTTCGTACACCGATTCGGTCAAAGCCTTCAAAAATCATGTCGTCTTTTCCGACAACTTCGATAACTTTATATTTGCCCCGAGTGCTTATCTCTTCGTTCTCGACAAAATGTGTCACTTCAAGGATTATTACACTCGCCTTGGGTTTTGAGAGCACACCGTTGCCCCTGGTCTCGATCAGTGGCACTTCTCCGAGAAGATAATAATTGCGCATTTCGTTCTTCAGGAATGGATAAACTTTGCCTACTTCCAATTTCTTGAGGATACACTCCTCTAATTTGCGATTGCCCGCCTCATACTCTGCGATATTTCGAAGAGCTAGATCTGGATTGAATTCTACTTTTATGCCCATTTTGATTGAATAATTTAATTATATAAGTATAATGACTTAGTAAAGTATAACAACATTTTTAAGATACAACAACGCATATATAGCATGAAGAAATTCTTTATCAAATCTTTTGGCTGTCAATACAATGAGTGGGATGCAGCTCGACTCTCTTTTGTGCTCAAAAATGTTGGCATGACCGAGGATAACGAGATTGAAGCAGAGATAATTTTCTTACTCAATTGCTCTGTGCGCAAGACTGGCGTCGATCGTGTAATGAGCTTCACCAAAAATTATATCAAATCCGGCAAAAAGGTCATCGTCTCCGGTTGTATCTTGTCCCATGATCGAGCGATATTTGAGAAAAAGGGAGCAATCCTATGGGATGGCGAGAGTGTATCCAAGCTGCTACAACTACTCGATATTACTGACAAAATTTCGACCACGGAAGGCAATCTCAATACGAATTTGGTCCCAATTATCAAGGGATGTAACAACTTTTGTTCATATTGCGCCGTGCCATATACACGTGGCCGAGAGATATCCAGATCAGTCGATGAAATTTGCAATGATATCAAGCGCATTGTCGCAAGTGGAGGTACGGAGATTATATTGCTTGGTCAGAATGTTAATTCGTATATGGGTGTAAGTTCAGACATACCTCCCCTAGCGCCTTCCATTCGACTATCGCTCAGGACAGGCTCTACTTTAAGAGGGGGAGAAACTGATAATTATACTCTTGAAAATGCGAGTTCTCCCCTTAATTTAGGGGGGGTTAGAGGGGGTATTGAAGCAGGTATTGAAGTCGGTTTTGCAGAATTATTAAGAATAATTAACGATATTCCTGGTGATTTTGTCATTAAATTTACTTCAAACCATCCCAAAGATATGACTGACGATATTATCAAGGCGATTGCGACGCTACCAAAGGTCGCCAAGGAGATTCATCTCCCGCTTCAATCTGGTAGCAACAAGATCTTAAAGTTGATGAATCGTCCGTACACTCGAGAGCAATATCTTTCTCTAATCGAGAAGATTGTTCAGAGAATCCCAAATATCAAGATTTCAACGGATACAATTGTCGGTTTCCCAAGTGAAGATGAGGAGGATTTTCAGCAAACTGTAGAAATATTTAAACTAATCAATTTCACACAAGCATTTAATAACAAGTATTCACCCCGAAGTGGCACCAAAGCATTTGAGCTTGGGGACCCGATCTCATGGGAGGAAAAACAACGCCGGTGGCGAATATTGAGCGAGCTTTCATACAAAAAATGATTTGACGCTTTTGGCGTCAAATCATTTTTCCTGATATTTTTCTATCAATTTTTTATATACATTTGCGCTATCTCTCGGTGCTCGGTCAATTGTAAATAAGCCAAATTTCATTTTATACGCTTGATCCCACTCAAAGTTATCCAGCAGCGACCAGTAAAAATAGCCTTTGACGGGAATATTTTCCTTGATCGCCTCACCAATGGCACTAAGCGCATCTTTCAAAAACTGAGCACGTTTACTATCTGACGCATCAGCAATACCGTGCTCGGTGATATATATTGGCTTTTTCCAGCCTGCATTTTCTCTGATCACTTCATACAAACTCTCTGGACATATTCCCCAACCAAAATCATTCTTTTCCTCTCCCAGCATTACCGCACGACCACTTGGTTCAATACGAAATTTCATATAATGATTAATCCCCAGAAAATCACATTTTTTCATAACCGTATGAAGGAATAATCGATGGGCGATCATTTTTGTCGCCCAAACTCTCAAGCGATTTGAGAAAGTATCATTTGCGGGTTCATATACAGCAATATTCATCGCCAAGCCGACTTGAGCAGATGGAAGTATTTTTTTGATTGCCTTGGCTGCTCGATTTTGACAAAAAATCAGATTACAAAAAACGATAAATGCTTTGTACTTGCTCTGTTCACCGGGGCACCAATCACCTTGAATATAGCCCTTGAGAGTGTAGACATTGGGTTCGTTGAGGATTGTACAAAAATCGATCAAACTGCCCAACTCCTCAGCAATTTTCGTGGCAAAACGCTGAAAATAGTATGACGATTTAAGATTCGTGAGGCCACCCTTGTTGGCCAGCCAAAGTGGCAGAGAGAAATGAAAAAGTGTGACCAACGGCTGAATTTGCCTCTTCCGCAGTGTTTCAAGTATTTTACGGTAATGGTCAATTGCTTCTTTGTTAAAAACGCCCTCTTCGGGCTCTATCTTGGCCCATTCGATCGAAAAACGATAGGCATTCTGGCCAGATTGCTCCAGCAAATCAATGTCTTCCTGCCATTTGTGCCAGCTATCACAAGCAATCTTCGAAGTTTCCGAGACCCCCTTCTTGCCGGAGAATTTCTCCCAGCTATACCAATCACTATTATAATTCCCGCCTTCGATTTGATGGGCGCTCGTAGCTGAACCGAATAGAAAGCCTTTGGGAAATTTCATTGGCATATTTCGAATATTTGAGCACAGTTATTTCTTCTTTTTGACGGTTTCAACAATATCATTAACGCCGAAGTTCTCGTGGACAAAACTGGCCTTAACATCCATATCGCCAAAATATTTACTATGACGCTTAGGACCATAGGGCATCTCCACTGGTGAAGAGAGAACCTCAAAGGCCATCTGGGCTATAGGCATTTTGTAGTACAATTTGATTGGCAGACTGCCAACGTTGGAGAGCTCGAGCGTCATCTTGAGTTTGTTGCCTGGGTCCAGGAACCCTGCTGTCGCATGAATGATCAAGCCGATGCGCCCGAGTGAGCTCTTGCCATCGAGACGTCCCACCATATCGTTGCCGACGCCGGTAATCTCAAAGATATTGGCCAGGACAAACTCTCCTGGATGAATCACAAAGAAGCCGTCTTCTTCGATCACAACCTTTTCCATTAGATTAGCTGTCGGCTTCTTGGTATCAATACAGGTATTGGTGCCACGATTGAAGACGAGAAAGTTTTTGTCGAGATGTAAATCGACTGATGCTGGTTGGATTGCATTTTGAAACATAGGCTCCACTGCGATTCGCCCTTCTTTTAATGCAATTTTGATGTCGCGGTCACTTAAGATCATTTTTACTCCTAATAGTTATAATGGTGCTATATCATGATAAATTATTCGAATATTCTTGTCAAAGCATCGTCTACCTGAGTATATAATTCTTCAATTGAACAGTTGTTTATCACAATATAATCAGCCATGGCGATCGGGCCAGCTTTGTGAGAGTTTTCAATTTCAGCATGATCGCGCTCCACAACCTCCTCCTTCGTAAAACTACGATATCTCAAACTTGCGTCGCCCTGATGCCGGTCAGCGCGCCCAACGAGGCGAGCATATCGAACTTTTGGCGGTGCACAGATGGCAACAATCGCAAGATTGTCACCAAATTTTTCCTTTAGAAATAGATATTCCTCCCAAGAATATAAACCGTCGCCTATCACATCATTTGACTCAAGCAATTCTTGCATTTTTGGCAGATTTAATATGGCCATGGCGGCCATGCCGTACTCAGCGCGAATATTCTCTCGGATCTCACGCTCTTGCTTCTCTGAGCCAGCTTGACCGCTCTCTTTCACACGATCCAGGACGATCTGGCCGAAGCGAAAATAGCCAAAATCACGCTTGGAGCGCATATAATCAGCTACTTCGGATTTACCTGCGCCAGGCATACCGACGAGGCAGATTAATTTATTTTGTTTCATTTTTCAGTATCCCAAGTCTAGTGAATAATGATATCGATGGGGGTGTTAGCTGAATATTATTCAACATGTCCAAGCTCACCCATTGATATTTTTCAAGATCATCTCCAATTGCTATCTTTATCTTATCAGAATTTTGATCAATAATCTCAATTTTATAAATAATAAAATGCATTTTGCACATTACTTTTTCGCCCGTTTGCTTGTCTGTTTTTTCTGACTGTCCATAACCTTCATCGTCAATCATTCCAATATTATACTTTGCAATATCAATACCAGTTTCTTCGAGAATTTCACGTTTGATGGCGGTGTCTGGGGTTTCGCCTATTTCAACGCCGCCACCAGGGATATGCCAGCAATCAACATAAACGCCACCGCGGTCGGGGTGTTTCATGCCGAGAAATATCTTGTTGTCTTTGGAGATGATCATTGCAGCCACGATCTCTCGCTCAATTGTGCGCATAATTCCTCATTGCTTGGTTTTAATTTAAAGTTTAAAAAAATAAATAGGAAGTAGACAACGACAGATAAAGAATTTAACGACAGATAACGAATAATACAGATTTACAGATATACAGATAGAGCTGCACTGATACGATTAATTTAATAATATTCTGTACAATTATCTGTTATCTGAGCGATCTGTAATCAGTATGTCATTCATTTTCGTAAATTTCGTATTTTTCGTATTTCGTATTAACTTTGATACTTGATAATTTATCTATATTTTGTATCAACTTATCCCCGGGATTGGAAAGTTCTTGGTCATTGCTTTGATTTCTACTTTTATCTCTGCCAATTTGGCTTCGTTTTCAGTATTTTCTGCGACAATATTAAACATTTCGGCGATTCTTTGCATCTCCGCTACGCCCATTCCGCGAGAGGTCAGTGCCGCGGTGCCGACTCGAATACCAGAGGTAACTTTGGGCGGATTGGGATCGAGTGGAATGGCGTTTTTGTTGACGGTTATCCCAGCAGTTTCGAGTGCATGCTCAAAGGCCTTACCAGTAATATTTTTTGATCGTAGATCAACTAGAATGAGATGATTGTCGGTCCCATCTGTGACAAGATCAAAGTCGAAACTTTGAAGTGTCTTGGCGAATACCTGCATATTTGTCAGTACTTGCTCAATATATTTTTTGAATTCTGGACGAAGTGCTTCATTGAAGGCTACTGCCTTGGCAGCGATAACGTGCTCTAGTGGACCACCTTGAAGCATTGGGAAGACAGCTTTGTTGATCTTCTTGATCAATTCCTCATCGTTGGTCATAATCACACCTGACCGTGGACCACGAAGGGTTTTGTGAGTAGTGGTGGTGACAATATCCGCAATGCCGATTGGCGACTCGTGGTATCCTGCCGCAACTAGGCCAGCAATATGGGCGATATCAGCGATCAGATACGCACCAACTTCATCAGAGATGGCACGAAATTTTTTGTAGTCAAGCGCACGAGGATAGGCCGAAAAGCCAGCCATGATCGCTTTGGGCTTGACTTCGAGGGCAATACGACGGATTTCATCATAATTTAGTACTCCCGTCTCGGGGTCAAGACCGTAGCTATATGATTCAAACCATTTCCCCGAGAAGGAAACTTTGGCGCCATGAGTCAAGTGCCCGCCCGCATCAAGAGATTGACCAAGCAATCTATCCCCGG
>JBAXQZ010000053.1:0-7415 GCA_037131475.1 bacterium
AGGTGAGCGGCCCTCATCGCTCAGACTCGAAGAGAGCGCAGTCGAACGTAAGACCAGGAATCTTATTCTATTAGCGCAAGATCCCGTTTCATATGCTTACAGTACAGACAGATAAAATTGTAGAATCAAAGAATTAGTTTTTTGGTTTTAATTAATATGCTTGACAAAAATTTTCAATTTGGTATGATATCTTTTTCAAGTCAATCCATTATAGCAGGATTGGATGATTGAGTCCAGGAATATTCTTGGCCCCAGTCATTCAACGGCTGGGAAAAAATTTGAAAGGAAGAGTAGAAATGAGCTCTCGAAAACCAAAGACACCGGCTCAAGTGATAGTAAGTCATTTAGAGCTAATTCCAGCCACACAGCGCGCCGTACAGATTATGTGCATTGCGCATCGCGAGAGTCAACGGCCTCGCACGGTTACCGTTTGTATCCCTGATACAACGAAACCTATGGAGGCAATCTTGTGCGCACTTGATAAAAGTGTAATCAAGGTAACAAATATCCAGGTGCATCCAATGCACCAGCAATCCTAATCCAGCGTTTGCTCCCACTCAGATTTGATTGGGAGCAAAATTTTTTTAAAAGAGACAAAAAATAATATAGCTGATTAAATTATCTCTCTCTTCTCACTTCGCCAATCGGCGATTTTTTTGTGGTCTCCAGATGAAAGAATCTCTGGCACTGTCCAGCCATTGTACTCTATCGGTCGTGTGTATTGTGGATATTCCTTGAGAAAATTGCCGTTTTTGTCTTTATTCATAAATGTTTCATCATCAGCAGATCCTTCAGTCAATACCCCAGGGACCATTCTGGCAATAGCATCGGTCAGGAGCATGGCCGGCAGTTCGCCACCAGTCAAGACAAAATCGCCGATCGAAATATCTTCGTCAACCAGATATTGTCGTATCCTTTCGTCGAATTCCTCGTAATGACCACAGATAAGTATGATATTATCATAATTTTGGGCTAGATTTACCACCTTGTCCTGATTGAGCCGATTGCCCTTTGGGGATAGAAGTATAATTCTCGAAGTGAGTTTATTTTTTGCAGATTGCGCTTTTATTGCTGATATAGCCCGATCCAGTACATCAACTTTTAGTACCATACCATTGCCACCACCATAGGGTGTGTCATCAACAGTTTTGTGCTTGTCATTAGCAAAATCACGAATATTATGAAAATTGATCGACAACAATCCCTTGTCTATCGCACGCTTAATAATACTCTCATCAAAGGGGCCATGGAACATCTCTGGAAATAAAGTTAAAATATCAAATCTCATATAAACACATCTATTAATATTTAGTAATAATATTTACTATTATATCACAAAAACAAAAAATCGCCAATATGATTGACGATTTTTTGTTAAAGTTTGTATTTGATTATGCTAATACGTCGTTTGGAACGTCGTATTGAATCTTCTCTTCATCTTCATCAACCGGAGTCTCTGTGTCAGAGTCATCATTATGTCGTGAAACTGAACCTTCTGGCTCAACAATTTTTAGATTAACTCGAGCATTATTTTTGGCACCAAGCACGCGAAGTAATGTACGGATTGATTTGGCAGTTTTACCTTCTTTGCCAATGATTTTGCCCATATCTTCAGGGTCAACTGTAAGTTTAATCAAAACACCTCTTTCGTCGATGGTTCTTTCGGTTGAAACCTTTTCTGGCATATCAACGATGGCCTTGACGACATCTTCTACGAATTGCTGATCTTTCTCCATTATGTTCCTTTCTGCAGCACTGGATTTAAGTGTGCAATATTTAAATTACTGATACCTAAAATAGTGAAAATAATATTATTTCTCTTCGGTAGTGTCAGATGGTGTTGCAGGTTCTGCAATTTCTTCGACAACTGGCTCTATGACTTCGCTCTCAGCGGCAACCTCTTCGGTCGCAACTGGTTCAACAGCTTCTTCGACTACAACTTCTTCAGTTGCAACTGGTTCAGTAGCTACTTCGGCAGCTGCAGCTTCTACAGCTTTTTGTGCAATAGTTTTCTTGATTCTGGCCTTTTTGTCGAGAATTCTCAAATCACACATCAAATTATTGACAGTGTCAGAGACTTGGGCGCCCTTGCTTATCCAATAGAGTGCTCTTTCTTTGTCAATTACTACAGTTTTTGGTTTTAGTGTTGGGTTATAGTTACCAATGATCTCTTGAAATTTGCCTTTAACAGCTCTCTTTTGATCGGCGACAACAACACGGTAGGCAGGACTGTTTTTCTTGCCGACTCTGGTCAGTCTAATCTTTAACATAATTAATTTCTTTCCTTATTTCACAATTGATTATAACTAAACTCAGATTAACAGATTATGAAACAAAAGTCAACGTAGTTTTGTAGCCATTCTGAAAATCTGTATAATTCATTTCTTTGCTCCCCTCGGGCTTAACTCGGTCAATGACGAGGTTGTGATCTATTGCAAAGTGAGCGGCAGTAATCTGAATTCTCTTGCCTTTTGATATCGTGTAAACTTTGGGCCACTGGTCAAAGGCTCGGATTTTGCGCTCGACTACAACAGCAGGAGTAGTCTCATCGACAAAGCCATCTTCTTTCTTGAATTTTGTAGTAAAGCTCAACCCTTTTTCATCCTGTGCGTATGGCTCTAAGTCGCCCGCAAGATAATAGGGGATGGAATTCATGAGTAAATTGGCGCCAAGTTGTGCTAGATAGTCCTTGAGAATACTGGAAGTCTCTGATTGGGTCAATTTGACCTTTGCTTGAGAAATAATATCTCCAGCGTCCATCCTCTCTCCTGTGCGAATGATCGTGACGCCCGTCATTTCATCGCCATTGAGAATAGTTTGTTGGATGGGCGAGGGGCCGCGATATTTTGGTAGGAGTGAGGGATGGATATTGAGGATGCCATGTCTAGGGATATTGAGAATGGCTGCAGGGATTATCTGTCCAAAATCGGCCATCACACCGAGATCGGGATTGATTTTATTTATTTTAGCAATTATTTCAGGATCATTAATATTGGAGGTCTTAATCATCGGCAAGTTGAAGTGTCTTGCCAATAATTCAATCGGATTAATATTTTTCTCACTATGATTTCTGCTAGTTGATTGACTGTTCCCCGTGACTACTAAGCCAATTTTGTATTGAGGATCGTTAGTAAGATCTTCGAGAGCATATTGCCCCAAGTTTCCGGTTCCGATAAATACAACTTTTGTTTCTTGGATATGATCAATTAGTAGCGTTGAGTGGAGGTGGTCGTATTCGTGCTGAATCACTCTAGCGAAAAGATTGTCCGCTTTGAATTCAATCGGCTTGCCATATCGGTCGGTAGCCCTGATCGTGACTGACTCAGGTCTCTTCACAAGGATTTCAAGTCCAGGAAACGAGAGGCAACCTTCCACCATATTTATTTGTTTCTTTGAAGAATCGATTATTTGTGGATTGCAAAAAACAGTCAATGGGAAAGGTTTGATCTTGGTATCGGTTTCATCATTAAATTCACAGATAAATATTTTCTTGGACACGCCAATCTGAGGTGCAGCAAGGCCGACCCCCTTGGTATGACGCATTGTATCGATCATATCATCAATGGTTTTTTGCAAGTCAAAATCAAACGAGGTAACATCATCGGCAGGTTTGCGCAAGATAGGATCTTTGTCTTTTAAAATTTTCTGAATCATACAAAATATTTCAATGAATAATGAATAAGGAATAATGAATACTGAGCTGTGAACTACTAACTACTAACCGCCAACTGCCAACTGCCAACTGCCAACCACTAACTGCTAACTGCAAACTACCAACTGCAAACTACCAACTACCAACTACCAACCACTAACTGCCAAAGCTCTTTGGATGTCTACTGTGCCATTGATAGGCGGTTTTAATCATATCATAAATATCATAATTTGTCTCCCACTTTAGGATATTTTTTGCTTTTTGAGAATTGGCATAAAGTTCTGCAGGGTCTCCATTTCTTCTCGGAGCAAAGGAGTAAAGAATCGTTTTGTTCGTAATTTTCTCCACCATTTTTAGTATCTCTAGCGTGGTATTTCCTTCTCCTGTCCCGAGATTGAATGTATTCGATCGATTATTTTGGGATAAATATTTGAGCGCGCACAAGTGTCCATTCGCCAGATCACTGACATGGATATAATCACGTACGGCCGTGCCGTCTTTTGTCAGGAAATCGCTGCCAAAAAGAGCAAATTTACTTTTCGCGTTGCAAGCCTCGATCAATTTCGGTATCAGATGAGTTTCGACAGGATGTGCTTCGCCAAGCTCACCGGATGGATCAGCGCCAGCAACATTAAAATATCTTAAAGCTACGTGGCGCAAATCTGAGAAAGATTCATACTTTTTCATAATAATCTCGTCAAGCAGTTTCGTTAGCCCATAGACACTAGTCGGTATTCGCAGAGAGGTTAGCTCTGTATGCGATAGTGACAATTCTGGTCGATTTGCAATCGAAATATCGAACCAAGCAATCAGTTTTTCGAAGAATAATTCACCCTCAACATTTTTTCCGTCAAATATTCCCTACAAAAGAGCAGAAATAGTCGGTTTAAAATCCCAAACATAATCTTCAATTAAAGGAAAATATTTTTCATTATCCGGGCTGCCATAGACTGCGGCGGTAGAGGATTTGATTATTTTTTTGCAATTAAATTCATTCATTACATCAAGAAGATTGATGAAATTCGAGACATTATTGCGCATATATTTCATAGGTTGATCCATTGACTCGCCAACTGCCAGATAGGCTGCAAAATCGATCACAGCGTCAAATTCATAGATTCTAAATACTCGTTTGATACTCGCAACATCTTGAAGATTGGCAACCTCCAAGATTGCTCTTTGGTCTACTGCTTCGCGGTGGCCGTTTTCGAGAGAGTCGAGTACAACCACATCGTAGCCTTTATCGAGGAGTAGCTTGGTAGTGATGCTGCCGATATAGCCAGCGCCACCAGTGACGAGAATGTAAGTTTTCTCTTTCTTTTTTGTCATTGAATATTCCAATATGAAATAAATTATATTATTGATTGATCCACAATCACAACACTATCTACAAGAGATTTACGGCATCGATATCCCAAATAATATTATCATGTTCGTGATAGATTTGGGAAATATTCTTGTCTGGCAGTGCCGCCGTCTTGATGATGATGTGATAGCGAAACTTGCTGTGTAGTTTTTGATAAAAACAAGGACTAGGACCAATAAAAATAACCTTCTTTTCTCTCAGCTTTTCGGCCACTTTAAATATTTCACCTTGTGCAATTTTTTCATCGATATGCTCACTAACAACATGCACTATTTTCCCAAATGGCGGGTAATTAAATAATTGCCGATTTGATATTTCTTCATCATAAAAATTAATAAAATCATGATTACTGGCGTGAATAATCGGCGAACTTTCCGGCCAGTATGATTGAATAATAGTTTCACCCGCATTGTGTTTCCGCCCACTTCTGCCAGATACCTGACTGATAATCTGGAAGACTTTCTCTGTGGCGCGATAATGTGGCATATGTAGACCAGTGTCAGCAGAGATGATGCCGACGAGATCAATACCCTCAATATCAAGTCCCTTGGCCAATATTTGCGTCCCGATGGCTATGTCGATAGTACCATTCTTCAATTCATTATAGAATTTTTCATATTCGCCCTTGTTTTTGGCGGATGCCGAATCAATCAAGCGGATATTTGCTCCGGGATATAATTTTTTGATTTCAGAGGCGACTCTTTCGATGCCAGCGCCAAAAAACTTGATGCGATTGCTTCCACACTTTGGGCAAGAGCTCGGTACAGGTGCCTTGTGATCGCAGTGATGGCAATTGAGCTTTGATTCATAAGAATTGACATGATAGACGAGCGGTATGAGGCAATTTGGACAGTTGATGACCTCGCCACAATCTCGACAAGAAACAAAAGTAGACATACCGCGTCGATTTAAGAAAAGCAAAACCTGTTTTTTATTGGCTAGTACTTGAGCAATTTTTTCCTGAAGTTTGAGCGATATTGGCGACAAATTTCCCCCACGAATTTCATTTTTCAGGTCAATAATCGTACTTTTGGGCATCTCGTCACGTTCAAAGCGGGATGCAATTTCAAAAAGATTAAACTCGCCACTTTTGGCCCTGAAATAAGTCTCAATTCTTGGCGTTGCACTTCCCAAGACAAGCAATGATCCAGTTAATGCAGCAATTTTTGTAGCCAATTCCACCGCATGATAGCGAGGATTTTGCTCTTGCTTGAAGGCATCTTCCTGTTCTTCATCAACGATTATTAATCCCAAATGAGACGAGGGGACCATGAGTGCAGACCTTGGCCCGATTAATATTTTCTTTGTCCCATTGTAAAAGTCCCAATAACAATTATATTTTTCTGATCGCGAGAGCTGGGAGTGCATCAAGGCAATATTTTCACCAAAAACATCCTCAAAGCGCTGGACTGTTTGGGGTGTCAGGATTATTTCAGGCACAAGGACAATCACTTGTAGGCCAAGTTTGAGGGCTTCCTCGGTCAATTTGATGTAGACCTCAGTTTTGCCAGATCCGGTCACTCCGTGGATGAGCGCTGGTTTCTTCCGGCCAACAGCTTGGAGCTGAGTGTGTAGTACTTCAAATATCTCTTGTTGGTCGATCGATAGCTTTTTGATCGCATCGCTCTTGATTTTTGGCTCAATTGTTTTTGATATTTTGGGTCGCTTCATCTCAGGGGGCAAGAACATTTCGAGAGCTTCTCCGAGAGAACAAAGATAATACTCAGAAATCCATTTGATAGTCTCAATATATGGCTGAGCCAATAAGAAATCGGGAATAATGGAGTGGATATCCTTGGTCTTGTATGAGCCTATTATTTGTTCTGGCAATTCGATCACCAGTCCACGAATATGGCGTTTGCCAAAAGGAATATTCACGACATTGCCAATCCGAATAATGTCCGACATTTCGTCGGGTACACTATAACAAAAAAAGCCTTCGCCTCCTTTGGTTTTGGTTTCAGGAATTACTTTTGCATACATATGCTCATTGTAACACAAGGAGCAAAAAATTAAATAAGCAAAATCCTTCTATGCGGCTATCTCATGATGCATAAATTAAAAAATTCTAAATGCGCTTACTCCTCTCCTTTCGAAGGAGAGGCAGGCATTGCCATGAGCGAAGTCGAATGGGTGAGGTTAAATTTAAAATTGTTCTGACATTCCCGCACCACTTTCCGTCATTCTCGGGATTAGCGATACAAAATCACTCACACGCCACAATTTGTCATTATCGGACTTGCCGTGCCGTCCGTAGCCTTGGCGAAGGATGGATCCGATAATCTATGGGATAGACAATCCTCTTTTGTTCTTTAGCCCCGATTTATATAAATATAAATATGTAATAATGATTTATCTTTACTAATTTATACTTATATTAGAGGACAGGGGGACTCA
>JBAXQZ010000054.1:0-7186 GCA_037131475.1 bacterium
AAATCCAATAGATTTTAGGAGTTAGTTTTTAGACAGCCTGCTAAAATAGGGGAGGCTGGGTGGGGTATTTTTGAATAGTTTAAAGTTTATACCTCCCTTGACTCCTTCCATTCGACTTCGCTCTCTTCGAGTCTGAGCGATGAGGGCCGCTCACCTCAGAGTCGATGACAGGACAGGCTCTAAATTACGAGGGGAAGTTAGGCGCAATTAATATGTAAGAAAAATGTCTGATTGCCCTATTTGACTATACTGACTGCCGATTTGGTGATATGTCTTTGTGATTTGTAGAAGAAGAGACCGACTATTGTAAAGGTTGAGACAGGGGAGACCCAGCTTGGGATTTCGAAGCCAAAGCTATTAATAATCATGATACTGCCGAGTATTAGGATTGAATACATCGCGCCATTCTTGAGAAAAATATATTTTTTGATGCGGTCGATATTTCCCAGTGTTAGTTGTCGCACGACATATGCACCGAGACCGTTTCCAATCAAGATTAATGGCACCGAAAGCGTAAAGGCGAAGGCGCCAAGCACGCCATCGATGGAAAAGGTGGCGTCGATAACCTCGAGATACAGTATCTTGCTAATATCAGACATACCCGTTTGCATTAGACTTTTCTCACTCTGCTCGGCATTTTGCTTGAAGCCATGAGTGATGAAAAATGCGGTCGAGCCGATCACGGCACCAAAAGCCATCATGGGATTGACCTTTAGCGCGAGCCAGACGACCAGACTCAAGATTATCGAAACAATTGCATAAAACCAGACACCGTTTTGTTGAAAAAATTTTTCCCCAGGAAGCCCAAAGTGCTTGTCTTCGAGAAAAAGCCAGTGAAAGAAGAGAAAGACTAAGAAAACACCACCTCCTATCAATAATGTCGGTGCGGAGGATTCGACGGCCTCCATTACTCTCGGGTCATTGCTAAATGTCGCAGTTAATGCGGTGACCGGTCCAAGTCCAGGCATAGCTAGCCAGACGATTAGCCATGGTAGGAGTCCGCGAACAACAAATACTGCCAGAAGTATGCCCCAAATGAGAAACCAACGACGGTATCGAGGCTTCATCGTGCCCAAGACCTCAGCATTGATAATAGCATTATCAATGCTAGAAATTATCTCAAACAAACACAGGCCCAACACAGTTAAAATCATTGATCCAAACATATATGCGCTTCCGATTAATTACTAAAATATCTTATCATTTTTACAAAAACATAAAAAGTGGTACAATAGTAGTATAATTAATTTTGAGGAGATATAAATGAAAAAGCAGTGGATTATCTTAATGACGGTTGTTATTACCGCGCTAATTGTCGGTGGCGCGATGTACTTTGTAATGCAGTCAAAAATAACTAAGGACAATGACGCATTACAGGCCCAGATTGATAATCTCAATACAAAGCTGAGCAATACCAATGATGATTTGGGGCAAATTAATACGAATCAGAACACGAATTCTGTCACTACCATCACCAACACCAATGCAACCACTGTTGTTGATTGGAAGACATACAACAACACAACATACGATTTCTCTCTGACTTTCCCCAATGATGCTTGGAAGAATTACAAAGTCATCGAATATACTCCGTCCGACAATACGGCATTAAAATATCTCTATATCGCCGTTCCAACCACTGATACAAGTTGGCAGGAGATTCGTGGACAAGCTGGCTATGCTTCGCCAATTGCTATCTCGATCTACACCAAAGCTCAATGGGCGGCTGCACAAAGCGATACGATGCTCGAAAAATCTGTCGGTCAAAATGATAAATACGTCTTCACTATTAGTGGTTGGCAGGATAGCCCGACCGATCTCGCCAATGTTGATTTTGCGACTGCAGCACTCAAAAATTCATTTGTAGCCAACTAATATTTACAAAACGGAGGGGAATATGAAAAATCACGCAATCAAGCATTTTATATTGGGCTTGGTCATCGGTATTATCTCAGTTATTTTCAATTATGCTAGCCTGGCCTTTATCGTCGGCAAGGACTTCAATAGCTTTTCGAGCGCCAACACGGTGATAGTAATCGTGGTTTATGGTGTCATCACTATGATCATCGGGCTAGGTCTTGAAACACTTTTTGTCGGTCAGCCACCAAAGAAGGCCCAAAAAGCCAAAAAGACCAAAAAATAATATATATACAAAAGTTTTCTCAAGTTAAAAAAGCCCCTCCGTGGGCTTTTTTCCATGGAGGGGCTAAGGGGCTTTAATACTTCATTACTCGAAGCATTGGGACTAAGTGCTTGATTGAATCTATATCCTCGGCGACTCCGGGATATTGCGACGCAAATACTCGCACTGGGATATTCAATTTCGCGGTCAATCGCTCAGTTATCATCTCTAAGGACAATACATTTGGATTGACCAGTTGCGCCCAGAGAAATCTGAGTAACAGACCGGGGCCGAGTAACGAAGCAAGCGCTAGCGGATTCTTGCGCCTGTTGTAGGCCGAACGTATTTCTGCGAGGTGGCGCTCAATGACTGATCTTTCCATCATGATCAGATTGCCGAATGTTACTGATCCTTCGGCAAAATTTACGAACGTGCGAGGGACTGAGGGGAATTGCTCCAAACATTTTTCTTTTGATACAACGACCCCACTTATCCCAAGATCAGGGAAGATCGAACATTGGTCAATGAAATCCTGCACAGATTCTTTTGTCAGCGCGGGTATATCACATGTCACAAATAGAATTTGCTCCGTCCTAACGCGTTCGATTGCTCTTTGTAAGTTGCCAATCAAGCTGCCAGTACCAGGGATCATTAAGAGACATTTTTTGCCAAAATCAAGGAAATGATCGGACGCAATCCATTCTCCAATGACAAAAAGTTGGTCACACGGTGGAATAGCATTGGCAACACTTTCCCACATTGGCCGATCACAAACGCTGACCATTGCTTTGTAATTACTTCCGTCGGTTGTCGTGCCATTCCAGCACTTTTCGGTACCACCGGCCAAAATAACGATAGTAAGACTTTTTCTCAAGATCTTATCCTCCTTCATAAAGCATATAGCTCATTGATGCCCTAACAATAGCACAAATACAAATATAATCAATATGAAGGTGAGTGGTGAATTTTGATATAAGAGAATCGATTGAAAAAACAAATATTCTAGTGTAGCCTTATATTAAGCTGCTATTAAGACAAAAGAGAAAAATATGAATGAATTTGGCCAATATACTCCACCCGAAATCACCAAGCGTAAAATACCATTTGAGATGTATGATATTTCCGGCCAAGACCAGATCACTGAGGGTTCTTTTCATCGATATCTCAAAGACAAAGAACAGGACGATGCCATCACTCGTCAAAATCAAAAAGTCATGGACTATATAGCAAAATTCAATGATATAGAGCGAGGGAAAGATATGTACACCAAAGAGGAGTATCTTTCTTTATTCTGTGATGCGATGAGTAGTTCTGATACCAATATTCAAAAATCAGCCATACCGAGCTATCGTCTGAGATTAGATGATGAAAAGGTGCCACTTGTCGAGGCAGCAATCGACAATCCAAATGTCGATATAAATGTGTTGGATGAGATTATTGCAGATGGACCACGAAAGTATTTGCCATTCATAATACGGAAGCATATTAACATTGACGACCCAAAGATTCGTAAGCTAATCACACACAGTATTAGTAGCTGTCCAAGAGAAGCGAGAGCGGATCTCATTCGTGAGGGATTGGAAAACCTCCATATTGACGTGCAAAGAGAGGTAATTGGTCAAATTCATTTTACTCCACATGAGGAAAGAACTTCACTTATTATTGAAGGATTAAATAATCCAGATATTCAAGTTCAGTTGGAGGCGGCATACAATATCTATGCCGCACCAAGCAGTGAACAAGTACCACTAAGAGAGAAAGTGTCACAAAGGATCAAAGAAGGACTGGATAATCCTGACATTAATATTCAGGATACAGCTATGGAGATGGTGCAATTCGCACAAAGGGAAGAAATAAAAGAATTGTGGGCAATAGTATCGCAAAGAATTAAAGAAGGATTGAATAGCCCTGATGCTAGCGTCCAATTGATTGCTGCAGATATGATTGATTATATCTCTAGTGATCAGGAGCGAGAAAAATTCAATAAAATGGTAACATCAAGAATAAGAGAAAATCTGAAATCACCTGATAATGCAGTCCAGAAAATCGCGATTGAAATGATCCGGCTTGTGCCAAACGAAGATGGGGACGCTCTTTGTAAAAGCGTGATTGCTATGGGATTGGGTGAAATGCTGGTAGAACATCCTTTATATGACAAAAAGGACATTACAAAAGAAAAATTTTCAAGACAAGCCTTTGACAAGACTGGCTCTGGTACCACTTTAATCGGCGGTGATCTCAAGCACAAAACGATCCTAAGACATATTGGGCCAGCAGCTTTCTTGACTTGGCAAAAAATATTTGAGGATTATGAATTGTGGAGAGAAAATGGCTTTGACTATGTTCCCATCGAGCCGATCCAATCATATAGATTGAACAAAAAAGGGCTAGTGGATGTATATAGTGGAGTATTGGATTTAAGTTTGGGCGAATGGCTGGTGCAAACAAGCCGATTCGAGCACGAATTGGAATTTGAAAAGGAGAGACTCATTGAAGTATTAGAAAGCCAGCAAGTTGAGCACGGACACATCCATGATGCCAACTTCTGTCTCCGCTTCTTTCGAGACGAAAAAGGAAACATCGATTTCACCAAAGTGCCACGAATATATCTAATCGACTTTGACCAAGCCGTGAGCTAGCGATTTGGTAATTTTCATTTATTAATCTCAAATTCAGTAAATACATTCTCAATGTCCTGGCTCAAAAAAATAGAACAATATAAAATAATAAAAAAATACCATCAAAGGATGGTATTTTTTTGGTGGGGCTGGGCGGACTCGAACCGCAGACCTCTACAATGTCAATGTAGCGCTCTAACCAACTGAGCTACAGCCCCGTACGATTAATTATCAATGGTCAATTATCAATTACCAAATAATTATCAATGTTCAATTATCAATTTTCAAGTAAGGTTAATGCGAAATACGAAAAATACTAAATTTACGAAAATAATATTGTGTATTCAATTATTGAATAATCTATTTGATGCTTCAACCTCTTGATTTTAGCAAATTTTTTTTAAATATTCAAGGCTAGTAAAGCAGAATGGAAAAAGAATGAGAAAACACGTTTCTTTTTTTCTTATTTTTCTCTAAACTGTAATTATACAAAACAAAAACCAAAAAATCACGGCGCAGACCATTTTCGCCCATTTTTATATCTAAAAGAAAGTTGATAATGCAAATACGTGTTAAAAAACTTATCAAAGATGCAAAGTTACCCACAAGGTCGCATTTTGACGATGCCGGTATGGATATATATAGCACGGAGGAGGTGGTCATTCATCCTGGTGAGTATCATCCCATCAAGACAGGCATCGCCCTCGAGATCCCATATAGCTTTGTCGGCTTGGTCTGGGAAAAGAGTGGTTTGGCGCACAAGGGTATCAAGACCGTCGGTGGAGTCATCGACGCGGGCTATCGTGGCGAGATTATGATTCAATTGAGAAATTTCTCCAATGTAGACTATCAGATTCAAAAAGGAGACAAGGTCGCGCAATTAATCATCCAGAAAATCGAAATCCCCGAGCTTGTCGAAGTGGCGGAATTGACAGAAACACAGCGCGGTGAGGGCAGATTTGGCTCGACGGGCGTGAAATAACTTAGATTTATTGTGATTACATCGGATAAAATGAAAGGAATAAAATGCCAGAAGGACATCATCATGAGGGCGCTGAGATTGGCAGTGAGTATGCAAAAGATGAGTATTTTCGAGTAAATATCAAAGAAATGTTCACGGACTTTGTTGACGGCAAAGACCATAATCCAGATAGATTATTAAAAACCCTCGCCACTCGGCCGAATTTATTTAAAAATGTTATTTCTGCGATCTACGACTTCAAGAATACGCTGCTTGCGGACAGAGCAGAGATACAATCTCTCAATAGTAGGGAAATATCAGCAATCATGATTTTAGCAGATTATGATGAAAAAATTTTCAATCTAGATAGATTGGAGATGCTCATTCATAATCATATTGAGATGAATATAGAAAATTAGAGAGTGTCAGACGAGGAATTGTCAAAAGGAGATATTTATGTCAAAAGGAAAATTTATTGTGATTGATGGCTCGGATGGCTCTGGCAAGGGCACGCAATCGGAGATTTTGATCAAAAAGCTTGAATCTCTTGGTATCGAGACGGCTTATTATGATTTTCCACAATATTATGATACCTTTTTCGGCAAGACCATCGGTGAATTTCTGACTGGTAAATTTGGTCCGCCTGAGAAAGCCGACCCATATATGGCTTCATTGCTCTATGCAGGGGACCGTTGGCAAGCGAGTGCACAAATCAAAAAGGATTTAGCGGAGGGCAAGGTCGTCATCTCCAATCGCTTCACCTCCTCAAGTATGGCTCACCAAGCCGGCAAGATCCAAGACCTCGCCGAGAAGACGGCATACCTCGATTGGCTGACTGATCTAGAATTCAAAACATATCAAATTCCCGAGCCAGATCTAGTCCTCTATCTCTATGTTCCTCTCAAGATTAGTCAACAATTGCTCGAGACGAAAGCTGCGCGTGGCTACGTCGGCGCCACCAAAGATTGTGTCGAGAGCGATACAAATTATCTCAACAACTCCATCAATGAATATTTGCGACTGGTAGATATCTATCCTACCTGGCAGAAGATCGATTGCGTCGCAAAAGACAAGATCATGAGCATCGAAGATATCGCTCAAAAAATATTTAATAATATTAAAGAAATAATTTAAACATTATTAGCGCTCATACGTAGCTAAGAGCGGAAGACAAGGAGATAAATGAAGCAAGCAAAATTAAAAGTTACATTACTTTCACACACACAGGATCCTGAGCGTACCGTGGTTGCGGCGATTCGTCAGTGTTATAGCCTGCTTTCGGGCAAAGAACTTTGGGAGAAGGTGACTGAGGATCAAAAATCACGGCTAATCGCTCAGATAATTTCCTCGGGACACACTTCAACCGTCGAACACGCTTCATTTACCTTTGCAATCGAGGGCGTCTCGCGAGCTTTGACACATCAATTGGTTCGCCATCGTCACGCTTCCTATTCACAGAAATCGCAACGCTACGTCAAGGAGGGG
>JBAXQZ010000055.1:0-7180 GCA_037131475.1 bacterium
GGATTATTCATTATTTAAATGTCCTTTGTCCGTCATCTGAATTTACCGTGCCACTTACGTAGCCTTGGCGAAGGGTGGTTTCAGGATCTGGCGGCTAATCAATAATTTTCAATTTTCAATGATCAATTGGTAAATTCCACAGTTGTTTTGCAATGTGAATGCGCTCGCGCTTGTGACGGGATTCCGGGTCTCCAGCTTTCAGCCCGGAATGACATTCCTTATTTTTAAATTTTAAATTTTAAATTTTAAATTATTGATTGCCGACTGCCGACTATCTAATAATTTCAAAGAATTCGCGCCTGTAGCCAATTTTATGTTGGTTGGTTAATATTGCTGATTATTGTTCAAAATCTGTTTGAATTCATCGAGATATCTTGTTACTATGATTTTAGACGAACTAATAAAAGGAGAACTATGGAAAACAATACCTTTGACACGATTATCGGGATTAATGTATCCCTCAAAGGCAATCTTTACAACAAGGGCTCTATCCAAGTAAATGGCAACATTGAGGGAGAGATCAAAAGCGATGAGAATCTGACCATCGGCGAAACAGCCGTCATCACCGGCCCAGTATTTGCCAATACGGTCGAGGTCTCAGGCGAGATTAATGGCATTGTAGAGGCTAGCGAGCGATTGGAGATCAATCCTACTGGCCGTATTTATGGTAATATTAAAGCCAAAACTTTGATTGTAAAGCAAGGTGCTATTTTCATCGGCAAGAGCGATATGGAGACTACTACTAATCACAAAGCCTCCGACAAATCTAACAACGAAATAAAAACTGAAACCAAAGAAGATACCATCAATCCAGCTTCTGACAAAACCGGTTTTTTCAATAAAAAATAAGAGAATAAATGTATTATTACATTTTTGATATCAAAAAATGTAAGAAGAAATCCCAAGTCGAAGATATAAAGAGCTATATCGCCACGCTTGGCATTTCTGGCGAGTTTACATATCCCTCAGCAGCCCAAACAGCTGAGGAGCTTGTTGATTTGGGTTTGAGCAAGAAATACAATACAATCGTGGCAATTGGTGGCGATGAGCTCGTCAATACAATCGCCGGTAAGCTCTGCGGACGACCAGAAGCACTCGGCGTAATACCACTCGATGTTTCCGACGATCTGGCAACGATAATAGGTGCTTCAAATTGGAAGGATGGTTGTGAAAATCTTCGTTTTCGCAAGATCAATGAAATGAAAATCGGCAAAACCGCGACAAACAATCACTTTATCACCAGTCTCGAACTTGATATCAAGCAGCCAACCGAAGTCACTATCGAATTTCGAGATTACATCGTTCAATCAATTGTTAATAAATTAACTATCTCAAACTTTTCACCGCACATTCATAAGATTGATCCCGATTTTCTGGATATTGAGCTGTTTAGCACCAAAAGTGAAAAATCCTTTTCGTTGTCTTCCCTTTTTGGTCGGAAAAAAATTCCCGACGGTTACTCAATCTTTCGCGCACGCTCTCTACGTGTTTTTACAAAATCTCAGATTCCGCTTGTCACAGATGATTATGCCTTGGCAAAAACACCACAATTGGTCGAGATTACTGATGAGTTATTGCGAATTATTACTCAGAAAATATAAATATTTTTATATCACTCAAAAGATTCTTTATAATATTATTCAATAAATCATTTTAATACGCATTTAATACGCAAAACTGTTGACCAAAGTTATATTTTATGCTATTTTAATCTTAGCTCGAAAAAATGTAAAAGGAGTCGATATCAGTAAGAAAACAAATTTTCTTCGATCCAATCAACAGATTGGAGCACCAAATGTGCTTGTAATTGACGAAGAAGGTAATAACCTAGGCGAGATGTCCAACTATTCAGCCAAGGCCCTAGCAAGAGAAAAGGGCTTGGATTTGGTTGAAATTAATCCAACCAACCGACCCCCTATCTGCAAAATCATGGAATTTGGCAAGTACAAATATGATTTGGCCAAGAAGGAGAAGAAAAATCGTGAGAATACCAAGGTAATTGACCTTAAGGAAATTCGCCTTACTCTCAAGATTGGTGATCACGATATTGAATACAAGGCCAAGCAGGCACGCGGTTTCTTCGATGACGGTGACAAGGTCAAAGTCTCGATGAGATTGCGAGGTCGCGAAAATGCTTTTGCAAATCAAGCCTATGATGTTTTCCGCAAATTCGCAGCTCAGGCAGGCTTGGATTACGAGAAAACTCCGTTCAAGGCAGGCAATACCATTACAGCTATGATGTGTGAGATTAAAAAAGAAAATAAATAAGTTAAAATATTTAGGTTTAC
This sequence comes from bacterium, assembly GCA_037131475.1. Lineage (GTDB taxonomy): Bacteria > Patescibacteriota > UBA1384 > XYA2-FULL-43-10 > 1-14-0-10-43-13 > JBAXQZ01. Next base: position 2,289 of record JBAXQZ010000055.1, read on the forward strand.
CATGAAACTCAAAACAAATCAGTCATTAGCCAAACGAATCAAAGCTTCAGGCGGCAAAAAAGCAAAACTTTTGCGCGTCAAAGCAGCCAAAAGCCATCTTTTGTCACACAAATCCGATCGAACCAAGATTTCACTCGAGATTCATAGTGTCGATGCCAAAAGAGTTCGTAAGATGTTACCTTATCTATAATTATAATGATCTAGCGGAGAAATAAGATGCGAGTAAAAAGAGGCACTGTCAGAAAAGACAAGCATAAGAAAATATTAAAAAAGGCCAAGGGTTTTATTGGTCGTAGAAATTCTGTATACAAACTGGCCAAACAAGCTGTTATCAAAGCTGGACAGTACTCATACCGAGACCGAAAAGTAAAGAAGCGAGTATTTCGAGCACTCTGGATTACCAGACTTAACGCTGCCGTTCATGGCATGGGTATGACCTATTCGACCTTTATCAACAAGCTCGGCACTGCAAATATCACTATCAATCGCAAGATCCTAGCTGATATCGCCGTCAATGAGCCAAAAGTTTTTGAAGCAATCGTCGCCAAACTTAAATAAATTTTATTCTGTTCTATAAAAAGCTCCTCGATCTCGAGGAGTTTTTTTATTAACTTACTTTACGCAGCTATTGTTCGAATGGTGCAGCCCTGGAGTAAGGACTCTGTTTTGCCATTCTGCAGCAGACTTCTCGCAATAAAGCCACAATCGCTCGAAGAATAAGATTTAGTAATTTATGTAAATGCGTAAGGTGAGTTGGTAGTTACTTCTCATCCTCTTTTTCAAGTCTAAGGAATAAAAGTGCAAATCCACAAACTATCAGGATGTCCTCCAAGTTGATCTTGGTAATGACCAAGGGGATGAAATCATAAATTCCTCCATAGAGAACTCGACTGACAATATTTGAGCTCGCGCCTATAATTATCAATCCCATTGGCAAAAGATATTTTGCGTCTAGGTATTTTGTATATATTAGCGCTGGAATCACTAACACAAGAGAGATAAAAATTATTAGTGCGTTTTTTATCTCAAAAACACCCAACAAATAATTGGTATTTAATACCGAAAAATTTGAATCTTTAATATACAAGAAATTTAGTAACGCCAGCGTTACTATCCACAGGACTATGAGCGCCAGAAATTTCAGCCAGTCTGAAAAACGAAGTACCATGCTTATTTACTCCTCACAGGTCACACAGACATCCGCATATGGCATAATCTCAAGACGGCTGGACTCAATATTATTTTTACATCTATCACATTTGCCATACGTCCCATTTTCGATTGCCTTGAGTGCCTTGTCTATTTTGGCCAGAACGATTACAAGCTCCTCCTCGATTGAAATATTATTCTCATAGTCGACTATCTCTTGCATACTATCTTCACCAATGCCGTCGCCATACTTGGGATATTTCTTCAATTCAGTAATTTCGCTAGCCACACGCAAGCGCTCGGCCAATAAAATACTCTTCTGCTTCTCTATAAATTCTTTTGACAATTCCATTTGACTCCTTTGAATTAATATTAAGACCATTATCTATTAAATATGCACTTTAAGCAAGCAAGTCACGGGCCGGATTATTAAAAATTATTTACCATGAATATATAATTAAATTGGCCCGCATGAGATTACTCATACGGGCCAAAGGTGAAGGTGGTAATGCTATTTGAAATATATTGCTATATTTTCATTACCTGAGAATTTTTTGGAAAGCATCTCGATTGCGTCCGATTTGTCTTTCCTCGAATGGAGCCTCAGCTTACGTAAATATGGCACTATCTCGGCATAGTATTTACGATACTCACGATGGAAATTTTTTGGCAATGTTCTGCTTAATCCATTGAATATTACCGAAACACGATAGCCACCACAGACAATTCTGTGGATGTATTGACCTCTCTCGTAGTCATTAAAAGCATCCAGAGCCATTTTCAAATCACCAACTACCCATTGTTCACACAACCATGGTCCGATGCCTTCGGCTTTGTAAAAAGCGAATACTTTTTTACTTGGCCCATATCCGGATATTGCAGAAAATATTTTCCTACGAATCAGATAAAGCGTCATAAGTACTGTCAACGGAAAAATCATTGCGAGAACAAATGTAGGTGGATAAATATCTCGACGAAGCAGCATATCTGTAAAAACATAATGCGCCGCCACAATATTTATTGCTATTAGTACGATTGCAATCATTATTGATTTTGCCGTCACTCCTCGAGCTTGTGCTCGAGTCCAAAGTTGATGACACAGCCTTGGGGTGCAAAAAGTTGCAATAGCCCACGCAACAAACGCAAAATAAAACCACATATTTCGACCTACCTACTTTCTCATAGATAATTTGGATATCTTATCCACCATGAGAACGTTCAAATCTTAGCAGAAAACCTCGGATTTGCATAGACAATTTCAGCATAGTTTATCAATTTGTTTGACCAAAATTCATAAATACTTTAAGATAATAGTGTATAATTATTGTTATTTGGAGAAAAGATGGAATATTTTAGAGACAAAAGTGATAATGAAACGTCGACCCCAGAGCCAGAATATCGAGATCGTACGACCAATTCGGAGCAATTAAACAATTTCACAGTCAATAACAATCCTGCTCGAGAATTTTTTGACTTTATCGTCGATTTACTCAAGACTGGTTTGATTGTTTTCGTGATTGCCTTCGCACTACGATATTTTGCGATACAGCCGTTTATCGTTGATGGAGAATCAATGATGCCAAATTTCGTCAACAACGAATATTTGCTTGCTGAAAAGATCTCTTATTTGATTGACAAACCAAAGCGTGGTGATGTAATCGTATTTAAATACCCCAAGAATACCAGTGTCAACTATATCAAGAGAGTTATCGGTCTTCCTGGTGAAACTGTGAAAATCGAGAGCGACCGCATCGTTATCATCAACGCCGAATTCCCCAATGGCATTGTGCTCTCGGAAAATTATATTCCAGCCAATTTTTTGACAGCCACCTCCAACAACAAGCCACTTCAAACTGTCCTCGGTAACGATCAGTATTTTGTCCTCGGCGACAATCGCGAACACTCATCAGACTCTCGTGAATGGGGCATCTTGCCCAAATCAGACATCCTCGGTCGAGCTTGGCTGACCATATTGCCCTTTGATCGTTTCGGACTTCAACACAAAAAGAGCTATCAGGTCTCATACTAGACCCAACCCCACACGCCTAACACATATTCTTATTGTTCGACTCTGTGTTCTTGCAGGTGGACCTGCCTACCGTCAGGCAGAGAACTAGCTATGTGAATGATGAATAACGAATGGTGAATTGTGGATGAGATTTTTCCACAGGCTCTATTGAATCGAAATAGACACAACCAAGTTAAAATGTTTAGGTAACTAGATCGAGGTAGATTGGGGTGCCAGCCATGGGGTAGGCATCACGAATTTTGTTCTCAATATAGCGAAATTGACTTTTGTGAGCAATTCTCTTGTTTGTAAATTTAAAATCAAACGTTGGCGGATTGATCGCTTTTTGGCGGATATATTTGAGATTTTGAAGTTGATTATTGGAGTTACGGATGAAGGCCACTATCTCCTTCATATCTTCCTCAGGAATCAGGGTCTTTCGGCTCTCATCGGCGCTGATAACACGATCAAGCATCGGCTTAATATTCTCGTCATCCTTGGCAGAGATAAATACAACTGGCAACCATGGTGCAAAATTGAGCTCAATTTGTAATTTGTACAGCATATGATCCATAAAAGCTTCACGATCTCCTTCGATCGCATCAATCTTGTTGATCACCAAGACCACGCCTTTGCCCCAATCTTTGGCCGAGCCCAAGATGTGAGTATCAGTTGCGACCAAGCCTTCCTCGGCATCAATGATCAGAATAGCCACATCACACTCCCTGAGCGCCTTGTAGGTGCGCACCAAGCCAAAAGACTCTGGTGTATCTCTGACAATCTTGCCGTGTCTTCGCACGCCCGCGGTATCGGTCATTATTATTTTTTTGCCTTTGTGAAAAAAGCTAACGTCTAATGTGTCTCGAGTCGTGCCTGCGACTGAAGAAACCACTGCTCGCTTCTCCCCGATAATAGTATTTAGTAGAGTTGATTTGCCGACATTGGGACGCCCGATAATGGCAAGACGAATCTCACCCTCGTTTCTCTCCTCCTCCACCCTGTCCTCATCCGTTAGCTTGAGGTTGGCGCATATCTCATCCATCAGGTCGCCTGTGCTCATACCAGAAATAGCTGAAACAGGAAGTACTTTGAATCCTCCAAGCCGTTTGAACACATCAATTTCGTCGGAGCGCTTGAGATTGTCCGCTTTGTTCACTATTAAAAGCACATTTTTCTCTAATTTGCGAAGCTTGCGCGCAATATTGATATCAGATTGATTGCTTTGATCATTCCAGTCAACCACAAAAAGGATTAAATCGGAATTATCAATCGCAAAATCAACACCTCTTTGCATATCACTATCAAGCTCATCGAGCTTGCCAGTCTCAACACCTGCAACATCCATGATATAAAATTGATGATTTCCCCATGAGACAGTCTCATAAAGACGATCGCGAGTCGTGCCAGCAACTGGAGTTTCGATAGCAACGCGCTTGCCTACCAATCTATTAAAAAGAGTGGACTTGCCAACATTTGGCCGTCCAATGAGCGCTACAGTTTTGAGATTCTTATTTATCATAAATTTATTTTAACACAAAATGAGACGAAATGCAATCAAAAATTTTACATTGGGCAGTTGATAGTCGTCAAGAAGCAATTTAAAATTTAAAATTTAAAATTTAAAAAATGAAGGGCGTCATTCCGGGCTGTAAGCTTGTGGATTCGATTCCACTCACCATACTGTCATCGACTCTGAGGTGAGCGGCCCTCATCGCTCAGACTCGAAGAGAGCACA
>JBAXQZ010000056.1:0-7142 GCA_037131475.1 bacterium
ACGGTCTATGATAAGTCGACGATGACCGAACTGGCCCAATGCTGGTTCCCTGTGCTAGTACCGACGCCAGATAATGGCGCTGGCATGGCACGATAAATTCCTCACAAAAATCTTCCGCCCGACCCTTACAAAAGGTCGGGCGGTTTTGTATTAGTACAATACATTCCAATTATTAGAGGATTGAAAAATCCCTAACCAGATTTTTCACCCGCAAGTACCGCTCTCGCGTCGTAGCTAGAAATAACAATACGGCGCGAGAGTTTTCGTTTAATAAAACGTAAAATTAAGAATAAAAACGAAAACCGACTACCCTGATGGGTAGTCGGCAGACGCATTGTATTATATTTTGCTAGATCATTGTTAATGACCTACATGACGCTGATGTCTCCATCAGGTTTGAACTGGTCCCGAAGTTCAGGCTTTTCATTCCATAGCTTGGCAACAGTCCGTATTAGGTTACGGATTTGCGGAAGAGTGCCGTAATGGCCGAGCGTGCTCATGTTTTTTGATTCAGGTTGTAGCTGGAGACTTATCGAGCTCGATGAGTCCTCTATTTGAATGCGTTCATACCCACACAATTCAGCAACCATGACGTTGACAGGACCGAACTGACCGGAAGCACCACGAACTTTCCCTGTATTCAGAATGTCCTGCATTCCGTTGAAGTAGACCTCATCCTTGAAAGTATAAGCCATCTCGTAAAGCATGCCGTTAATCGTAGTAAGATCAAGATCTTTACTGATAATGCCACGTGTGAGCACAGAGCTCGTGATGACGAGATTTTCATATACATTGGCCTCTTCCTGAAGCTTTCGGAAACCCTGTTGGGGTTCGGTATAGACGGTTATTTCGACGAATCGCTTGCAAAAATCCCCAAATCTTCCTTCTGGAACAGTGTAGTTTCTGGTATCGACATGCCAGTCTTGAACCCGAAGCCAGACTAGATTTTTGACTTTTTCACAGATTGGATTCGAATAATACCCCGTACTGTTTTGAGTGCCCCAGAGCGCTGACCAGGCGTAGACTTCTCCCATGTGACGTCGATCTTCGTCATTGTGGGGCCAGATCACTAGATTGATGATTTTGTTCTCGGCATCGATTGCATAGATACATTCACTGCGACGTGCCACCTGATCTTTGCGGTCATCGGTCATCTGAAGGATGCGCGAGTGATCGCCAAGGCCAAAGTTGTCTGCCTGCCGATACATCAGATTCCCGTCAGCTTTCTGGACTTGAATCTTCAAATCGTCGGCGGGAAAAGCCCCACAGTCTAGGATGCCAGCGATGAACGGGTACTGCTTGATCAGTTCCTTGTTCTTCTTGGAATCAAGTTTCATATTTCCCCCTACATTCCGTAGTGCCATAGCCAGCATTCCGCTGGCTATTTGAGTCGAAAGACTCTCGGCTGGAATATTTCTCATACCACGTTCCGTGGCCGATGAGATAAGAAATATATTATCATATTTAAGATATTTTGTCCAGTGTTTTAGCACAAAAAAACCCAAGAATTGCCACAACTCTCGGGCTAAATATATTTAATTCTTTGTTTTGCGGTTTCTGATTGTCTCTACAACTTTTGCAATATTGATTTTCTCAAAATCGGTCGTGTCTAATTCGATGATTTTTGATTCAATCTCGATAGGATCCGCTTTTCCTCTCAGCAAATCTTCTTTAAACTCATCAATATTCTGCAAATCGACATGTCCTGGATGTCTAGTCATTTTGGATCTTTCCTCAAACCTTTTGAGCAAGACTTCTCCCTCGGCAAAACAATTTATTTCTATGATATCAAAGATAACTTCAGTTTTGAGTTTTTCTAATTCTATTTTGGCAAAATCGGAATAAAACCTCGTTTCAATAACAACCGACGATCGAGTGGTAATAAATTTTCCAGCGATATACCAAAGTAAATCAAAACTTGCTTTTCCAATCTTCTTGGACCATTCACGATTGCTCCATCCCAAGTCATTAAATAGCAACTCCTTGATGTCGTCCTTGCAGATAAAGGGCAAATTTAATTCCTTGGCAATTTGTCTACCGATAGTCGTTTTTCCAGTGGCAGATGGGCCATTGATTATAATCAAAATTGGATTAATTGTGTCAGTCATATTTTTTCCATATTTGGCTTTTGAGCCTCAGATTCCTAAACTATTATTGCTTCGATTCCGACGTCCTTTCAGTTGGATTTGGTATTTGGGATTTCAGATTAAAAACATTATGACAAATTACATATAATACATGAAATTTGTTAATTATTTATACAGGTATATTGGATAAAAAATGAGCCCGAATCCGAATGTAAACATTCGAATCCGGGCAAGAAAATGAGTTGTCAGGGAATTGATTACTTGAATTCCCGTAGATCAACTCGGCGACCTTTTTGGGTCTGATAACATACGACACCGTCGATATAGGCCGACTGCTCAGGGGTCATATTTTCTCTTTTGGGTACTGCTATCATAATACCCCCGATCTGCGACCTTGTGGCGATACCGCGAATTCCTTTTTCAGTCATTTCTGACTGAATTTCTCTCGCAATGTCTTCATCACTGGTCATTAGCGTTCCTCCTTTATCTACATATACAACATTTTGCAAAACTAATCAACTCATTTTGCGGCTAAGTATGACAAAGTATGATACTCGTCATAGCACAAAAAAGCCCGAGAATCTCTCAATTCTCGGGCTTTTCTAAATCGCTACCTCTCATTTCAAAATTTGAGATAAAAGGGGCGGGCGAAATAGGGATCTCCGATTTCGCCGTAATCATCCATAATACATGCCCTCAGATGTGTTATGCGGTTTTTTTGCGTGTGGGCCAAGTTGAGATGAGTATCTCTAGTAGCTCAGCCATCTGCTGCTCCATTCCGCAGTCATCAGATGTCGAGAAGTAGTCAAACGGACTATTCTCGCTTTCGATGACATCAAGCTGGTCTTCCTGTAAACATGTGCAGCTCATGCCGACGATAAGAGCGGCGGGGTGCTGCTCCCGGAACTTTTTGGCGGTCTTGACCGCCAAAGTAAATCCCGATGGCCCGCAGTATAAGCAGAGCATCAGATTCAACGGCCCGTTCCCAGTGAGAATGGCAGCGTCGAGATTATTATCGACAATTTCTTGATCGCGACCACGCAGTGCTCGATGAAGGCGTTCTTCAGCACTGATTTCTTGGTTGTCCATCTTTGCGAAGCCCACTGCCAGATCTAGAGCGAGTCCGCTCATTTCATCCATCGGCCGCCCGTCACCATTAGCAACAGATATTTTCAGATCTGGGCCAACTTGTATCGGACCCGTGGGATACCTGCCAATCTTTCGGTACGATCCGAAGAAAGCAGCCAACGGTGCATCAGGCATCCCAGTAATTATACTTGGGAAACGCTGTGCGAATTCCTCGAACATCTCGAACATTTCCATGGTTTCCTCCTCCCGTGCAAGTCCTAACTATTTGTGGTCGATTTTACTCTCCTCAAAAGCGGACATTCCAATATACAACAATAAGCTAATTTTGTCCATAATAACGTAATAATAAGCCAGAGAATCGCAATGACTCTCGGGCTTAAGCTATTCAATATTCACTAGCGAGCTTCACAGTTACAATTCGTTTACATGTATCCGAAAGTGGCTCTTCAAAATGTTCTAACATCTCGTCAAAGTAATCAATTTTCCAAAGCACTCTTTGCCCCCTCCAACCGAAATATCCCAGATCATGCCAGTCGTACGGATTGTTATTTTAGTAAGGCAAATGAGCTGGTTATCTTTTTTGGCAAACTAACATGACGTTTCAGATATACAACCTATTGACAAATGTTCAGTGTTGATATAAGATATAAGTAATCATTAATGATAACTTTATTATGACATCTACAAAAAAACCCGATCCAGTGATATCTCTCTATCAGAGCCAAAAAACCGTCTTTTCCATCAAAGATCTGGTTTTAATTTGGCAGATTGACAATCCCAACTATCTCAAAACCAAGATCAACCGTCTGATCAAGTCGCAAAAATTGTATTATATTCGCAAAGGCTTTTATGGCTTGGATACAAACTATGACAAAATAGAATTAGCCAACAAGATGATTACGCCTTCATACAGTAGCTTGTATTCGGTTCTGGCGCGAGAAGGAATTAATTTCCAATACGATTCTGCTGTCTATTCCGCCTCGGACCAAAGTCGGACAATCGTTGTCGAGAAAACCAAATATATCTACCAAAAAATTAAAGAATCGGCACTTTTAAATCCGATTGGTATAAATTTTCTCGGCGACAAAACTGTGGCATCCAAAGAGAGAGCCATCGTTGATATGCTCTATCTCTCGCCAGATTTTGCTTTTGATAATTTAAGCAATATTGATTGGGGACTTTGTCTCCAGATTGCCAAAATATATAGCAACAAACGGTTGGTGGCACAGATTAAAAAACTGAAAGGAATTTATGCTTGACCGAGCTCTGCATGAGAATTTCATGACCAGGATATTGATTGATATTTATAGCGAGCCCTTGCTGCGCCAAAAATTGGGCTTCAAGGGTGGCACGGCAGCCTACCTTTTCTACAAATTACCCAGATTTTCGACTGATTTGGATTTCGACTTATTGGATCAAAAGGATAATCTCAAGATTTTCGAATTGGTCAAGTCAATTTGCTCAAAGTATGGCGAAATTAAAGACGAAAAGATAAAGGATAAGACGATTTTTTTTCGTGTCTCATATCAATCGGGTACTCATAATGTCAAAATTGAAATTTCCAAAAAGACAAAGACGGAGAATTCCTATAGTATCAAGGAGTATTACGGTTTACTGGTCTTGGTGATGGACAAGGATTGTCTTTCGGCCAATAAATTAGTCGCCGTTATGGATCGCAAGACCATGGTCAATCGGGATTGGTTTGACAGCTGGTTTTTTCTGGATCAGCATTGGCCAATCAGAAAAACCATTATCGAAAGTCGCACCGATCTCAAATTACCAGAATATTTTCTCAAAATGTCCGATTATCTGGAAAAAAACAAGGGAAAACTCAATATTCTAGCTGGGTTGGGAGAAGTATTGGACGCAAAACAAAAAGTCTATGTCAAAAACAAAATGATCAACGATCTAATCATCCTACTCAAACTCTATGCTAGCAAACCAGAATTATTGAACACGGGTAAATAAAAATAAAAAGGATACAGATGAAAAATAATATAAACATGAAAATATTTATTCCCATTGGCATTTTTGCATTTGTTTTGATTTTTGGCGTTGGATTTATTTTTTTCAATAACGTTTATCGGCTAAATAACAAATTTATAACAGGCAATGTTGCAAAAATAAGCTCCGATTCTTGGGGGATAGAGACAGGTTTTCCAAAACACAAATTATCAGTAACAAACTTGCCAATCGAATTTCAAAAGGAAAATACTCTGATTGGTTGCAAGATATCAATTACTGATGTTATCGGTTCAAACGATTGGGATGTGTACACTGATGTTAGTGATTGTAAAATAATTAAATAAAAAATGAAAAACAAAAAAACGCTAACAAAAAAACCAACCAAGTTTCTAAAAGTTCTAAAATCAATAGGGTTAATATTAGTCTCCTTAATTATTGTTGGCTTTATTTACGAGCAAATTTCTGAATATATTGATGCAAAAACTCTCAAAGCCCCAGGTCAAATGATACAAGTCGGCGATCACAAGATACACATTTATTGCACTGGAGAGAATATAAATGGTAATCCAACAATAGTTATGATTCCAGGCGCTGGTAGTTCATATTTTACATTTTTCAAAATTCAACCTACATTAAGCAAATACACGAAAGTTTGTTCCTATGACCCTGCTGGTTTTGGGTTTAGCGAGGGTGCTAGCGATGGAAGAACTGCAAAAGATACCGCGAATGAACTGAAGCTTACTCTTGATAATGCAAATATTGAAGGTCCATATTTAATTGTTGGTCATTCTCTGGGCGGTGCTTACGCCCAGGTTTTTGCAAAGGACAATATTAAAAGTATTATCGGCATGGTTCTGATAGATTCCAGTTGCGTGGAACAAGCAGAGATTAAAGACCCACCTATACCTTTCTTTATTAATGCAATCAACAACGCTATAAGCTCGGCGTTTTATGTGGGGCTACCACGATTGGCGATGACAATATCACCCGAAGCCATGGGTTTGCATAGGGATAATGGCAAAATCGAGAGATCAATTGTTGCCAAACCTTTTAGGGAAACAAATAAAACAAGTATTTTGACTGGTGCTTTAAATAGTGTTGAGCAGGTAAAACAAGCGAGTAATTTTGATAATTTGCCAATAACTATACTTGAGGCTGATGGTTCTCAAAAACAAGCAACTGAACTATGGGGTGATAAGATAGGTCAATGTCATAAAAAAATGGCCGCCTTCTCTGCAAGTGCAAAATATATTTTAGTTCAAAATAGCGAGCATTTTATTCAGGATGACCAGCCGCAAGTCGTCATTGATGCTATAAAAGAAATGTTAAAATAGTTTGAGCGATAGCCAAGCTCGAACCTAAGTTCCAGAACTCAAAAAACAAATGGAAGACATTCAAGCTAATATTTCACAATAAGGTAGTGAAGTCGTGACATTTTGTCACGACCTGAAATTAATGGCTTCTGACAGGAAAATGCGCAACACTGACTGCACCAATGCGGAAGAAATGTTTCGTATGGCCCAATATATTCCATATTTTGTTCTCAGAAAGATCTAATTGTGATAAACTAAAAAAATGAAACCGATAGTCTATATGCTTTGTGGTTTGACCGGCTCCGGCAAAACTACATATGCCAAAAAATTAGAAAATACAGATTTAATTCGCCTATCAATAGATGAAATTATTTTTGAACGACACGGAGCGTATGGTATCGATTATCCAGAAGACCAGTATTTTGGATACCTCAAACCAGCTACTCTTGAACTAAAAAAGAGATTAATAGATCGATTGAAGGACAAAAAATCAGCAATTATTGATACTGGTTTTTGGACAAAAGCTGAAAGAGATGAATATAAGGAGGTGATTGAAAAAAATGGTGGTGAATGGAAATTGCTCTACTTTAAAACAAGCCCAGATGTATTATCTAAGCGATTAGAAAAACGAAATCAGCAATCTGACGCTAATGCACTAATTGTTACCAAAGAAGCACTTAACGATTTT
>JBAXQZ010000057.1:0-7054 GCA_037131475.1 bacterium
CTTGCGTTCGACTGCGCTCAGCATGGTGAGTGGAATCGAATCCACAAGCTTTCAGTCCGGGATGACACCCCCTCACCATTCACCATTCATAATTCACCATTCACCATTCCCGCCTTCTTCCCCCTACTTCGGCCACTTTGCGATCATTATTGATTCTGAAAGTTGCGGGAATATATCGCGTAATTCTTGCCAGACTGCTTCAGTCACAAATGGAACAAAAGGATGAAGCATAATAAGCGTCTCTGAAAGAACTTTAATGAGTATCTTTTTTGTATTTTCTGGGGCCTTGTTACTATCCGACATCTGATCCTTGGCTTTTTCGATATAAACATCACAAAAATTATGCCAGAAGAATTCATAAAGCTCTTCTCCTGCTTGTGAAAAACGGCATAGATTCAATTTATCTGTAATCGACTTTTTGACGTCTGCAAGATCTTTTAATATTGCCTCGTCAGCGACGGTCAAAGCACTCTCGTCTACAATCAAATTATTAAGCGTAGTATTTCCCAATTGTCCTTCTTTTAAGTCACCATTTGAGACTTGCAGCAGCACAAACCTTGAAGCATTCCAAATCTTATTGGAAAAATTGCGATATCCCTTAATTTTTGACTCGCCTACCGCCAAGTCCTGACCGGGTGCTGAGCCAACTACCAACGCCATCCGAAGCGCATCGGTGCCATATTTGGGAATTATATCCAGCGGATCCAGAACATTGCCAAGAGATTTGCTCATCTTGCGATTGTGTTCATCTCGAACAAGTCCGTGGAAGTAAACCGTTTCAAACGGTGCTTTATCGGTGAATTCTAGACCAAAAGTGGCCATACGAGCGACCCAAAATGGCAGAATGTCATAGCCTGTTTCCATGACTGTGGTTGGATAAAAATAATCGTAATCCCGAGATGTCATACCCGTAGCATACGAGAGTGGATGGGAGATTTCGTCTGACTTTTTAACATGATCAGGCCAGCCAAGAGTAGAAAATGGCCAGAGTGCCGAAGAAAACCAGGTATCGAGAACATCGGGATCCTGTGTCCAGCCCTCGCCCTCAGGTGCTTCCATGCCACAATAAATTTCTTCCCCTTTGTACCAAACAGGGATTTGATGGCCCCACCAAATTTGGCGCGAAACACACCAATCTCTGATATTTTCCATCCATTGAATATACATTTTCTTAAAGCGATCGGGAATTATCTCCATTTGACCATCTTCAACCACTTTTTGGGCACGGTCAGCCATTTCTCTCATTTTTACAAACCATTGTTTTGATGGAATTGGTTCGATTGTGCCACTGCATCGGTAGCAAGTTGGCAAACTATTGTCATATTCATCGATATGATCAATCAGACCCAACTCTTGCATATCTTTTACAATTGCTTCTCTTGCGTCTGCGGTTTTCATGCCGGCATACTTGCCTGTATTTGGCATCATGCGACCATTCTCGTCAATGATCTGCCTCATGGGGAGATTGTTGCGAAGGGCTATTTCGTAGTCTGTAAAGCTATGTGCGGGAGTAACCTTCACGGCGCCGCTGCCAAATTCTGGGTCTACAGCATTGTCAGCTACTACGATTATTTCAAAATCACCCAAAACGCCTGGAATCATATACTTTTTGCCGACCATATCCTTATACCGAGTGTCTTTTGGGTTTACAGCCACTGCTGTATCGCCCAGCTTTGTCTCCGGGCGAGTTGTTGCTAAAACAAAAGGGCCATATTTTATCCAGTATAGTTTTGATTTTTGCTCTTTATATTCAACTTCATCATCAGCAATAGCAGTGTGACAACGAGGACACCAGTTTACCACTCGAAGTCCTTGGTAAACCAATCCTTTATTATAAAGATCAACGAACGCAGTGCGAACTGCTTTGCTTAACCCATCATCAAGCGTAAATCTTTCGCGAGACCAATCGCATGAAGCACCCATTCGACGAAGCTGACGGGTAATGGTATTGCCATACTCTTCTTTCCACTTCCAGACCTCCTCAAGAAACTTCTCGCGACCGATTTCTCTCTTGTCTATTCCCTTTTTCTTGAGCATTTTATCAACGACTGTTTGGGTCGCGATACCAGCATGATCGACGCCCGGTAGCCACAAAGTAGGCTCACCCAATAGACGATGATATCTGGTCATAATATCTTGCAAAGTTACAAATAGAGAGTGACCAACGTGAAGCTTACCAGTGACGTTGGCTGGTGGCATTGAGATCACAAATGGCTTGCCATCTATTTCTCGATCATAAACAAAATTTTCACGACCAAACTCAGGCTTAAAATAGCCTTTGTTTTCCCATGAACTGTATATATTTTCCTCAAAATCCTGATGATTGTAGGCTTTGGCAATTTGCTTCATATTTTTTCAATTTAAATTTTCTTAAATAACGTACTTTTATATCATAGCAACTTTTGTGGGTAAAAAAAATGCCGCATTTTGGCGGCTTTTGTTCGATCGACTGAATACGAAAACCGCGTGACTAATAATTCACTTTTCCGACCGGACTTAAGTTTTTGATTTGTATCAGCATAAATATAAATTAGCACAATCTTCGCTTGAGCGCAATATTATTGGTCAAATTAAGTACGAACCAATTATAACTCAATTTTATTAAATGCTCACCCTGCGTTTGCGGGGTGAGCATCGTTTCATTTGATAGACAATGGAACATCTTTTTGACGTTCCAACAATTGTTTTTGATTCAAAGCCGATTCAAGATCGCGAGTGTGTTGATCTCTGCGCGAGACTCTCTCTGTTAAAGTTTTTTCAGCCTCTTTGATACCCGTGTTGGCGAGGGAAATATTCTTGGCCAATCTATCGGCTGATGCAGCTAATTTCTGGATTTCCTCATCCAGCATATTCTGCCGATGTTGTTCAGCCTTATCATACGTGATATCAGTCAGGATGTAGCGCCCACTATCAGTGACAGGGAATATTAAGCCTCTTGCAATTAGCTCCTTGAATAACTCATCAGCAATTGAATCCATGTAGCTAATTTGGCTTTCGATCAG
Organism: bacterium; assembly: GCA_037131475.1. Taxonomy (GTDB): domain Bacteria; phylum Patescibacteriota; class UBA1384; order XYA2-FULL-43-10; family 1-14-0-10-43-13; genus JBAXQZ01. Next base: position 3,003 of record JBAXQZ010000057.1, read on the forward strand.
TGCCTCGATTATTACTTCTCTCGAGATTTCATTATTGGTTGACTGTTTCCATAAAAGATAGCTGAGCTTGCGAACATTTCCCCTCCTGTTTAAATGTTTGAATTTAGCAATCTCCGCTAATTCTTTTGATCTTTTATAGGATTCCGTCGTACATGCTGTTGCTAAACCATCGCCTTTTGACACTTTAGCAAGTATCTCCTTTTTTCTCTCGTCTACAGATGCTTGCACCAAGAGATTGTACAAATTTGCATTTGCTACTTGCAGCAAATTATGCGCTGCATTCCCATTCCCACAATCTAGATATGCTTGATATTTACGATCGTGCCCAGGAATACCAATAACCAACCACAGTGATCGAATATTTTCCGTTGTGTTTGGGCGTAGACCCACAATCTTAATGCCCGTAAATGTGTCTCTCGCTTGCCAGAAGCTTCTTATTGTCAAGTGAAATTCTACTTCCTCGCTAAACCACACAGTTCTGCCAATCCATGCCTCTACATACTTTCTAATCTCCTCCTCAGGTGGTAGGGATCTGGTGCCATGATTTTCAGCATGACTTGCAGTCAATTTGAATCGTGTACCTTTACCCAATACCTTTCTCACCGATGTTGTGACTAGTGCCAGCGCGCCAGCTGTATTCATTCTTTACCCTCCTTCATTTGAATACTTACCCAATGTATACCACTTTTATCAGGTATTGTCAAAGTTCGGTCTTAATCTCAGTGTAAGCTAGCTCTTGCCTAGCTGCCGATACAGCTCTGTGGCATCGTTTTCTTTTAGAATTGGATATCTTAAATCAATAATTGGTAGGCCCAATGATTTATTATAAATATTTATTATTTCATCTTCATCGTCATCGCCTGCAATGCGATTGAGTGAGATTTTTTGGCATTTGATACAGCGATGAACGAGCATAATCTCACCTTGACGTTTCTTACCGTATTTATCGACGCCCTCCTCGCGGAATGTGAGAGCGATTGGCTCCATATCTCCATAACAGTCTGACTTACGATCACCAGAGACTTGGTCGTCAACATGCTTGGACCAAAGACAAAATGGGCAATGATTGCGCTGTTTCGTACCAATACTTTTGTCCGAGACAACTTCACGCCCGCAATGACCACAAACAAATTTAGCAAATCCATAATTGTTTATCATGATAATGAATATACCAAAATATTTAGTATTTGAGTAGTGTTTTAGACAAATCCTACTCACAATATCGTCGATCGTACATAATGTGAGTAGTTTTTATCCCTTCAATAGTTAATCCAGTATTTCCCCACCGAAAATTGGAGGGGTTAGGCCTGCCTGCCGGTAGGCAGGGGTGGTATGAATTTTCTAAAAATACCCCACCGATTCGACTTGACTCAAGCCAGGCTCCAACATCTTTCGATTTCAATTCCCAATTTTAATTTGCTCTTGACTGATTGCTAAAAAAGGATTATAAAAAAGCGTTACGCTTGCAGCGCTTTTGCTGCTTGGAATTTTTGCTGACTGGCCGTAACCCAGATTAGCGACAAAGGAGGTGGCCACATGGCCATACCGATAATCCCTGGTCTCAAGCAGACCACGCTCATCTCCTTACTTCGCCCGCGTGAAAGCTTTGCCATCGCTGCGGTCGAAATGACTACTTCTCCGACAGGCATCAGCATCTATCTGGAAAATACTATCCAGATCGCAGATGACAAGACCAGTCGGAAAATCCTCGAGAATCTGTCTGTGGAAAATGTGTGGCGTTGGGCTGCAGGCGGCATCGGTGTCATCATCGACACTCTCGATGGAACTTACTTTATTTGTATTCACAAAGATGCTGATGCGCCGAGCTATGCTGATTGTGATACATTACCCTCCGGTCTGTCAATCGGTGTTGATGAATTAATCCACCCCGACATCCTCGCCAAACGTGAAGCCAATGAAGAGCTGATCATCATGACTCCGAATGGTCGGATAATGATTGAAGAGGAAGACTTCATCGAGACTGGCGCGGAAAAGACTATCCAGATTCATTCCCCGTTTGGGGTCAATGAAGTCAGGGGCATTATCTGCCTCGATGAGTCCACAAATGGAATCGACTACCTCCGCGTAGCGCGCAAGACGATTCTCTTCGCCATCGCCGATATCAAGATCACTGACGGCGAGCTTAATGGCAAGCTGGACCGAGAGATTCGAATCTACAAACTGGATGAGATTCCCTCCGATGGCAAATTTACCCCCGTCACCACGGCGGTGGTCAGCGCGATCAAGCACATGTTGCATTCCACCTAACTCAAACAATTCGCATGGATGCAAATAGACAAGACCGCTGGAAACCTGGCTTTACTCAAAAACTGAGTAAGCAGCTATGGTTTTCGTTCCCGACTATACAGGGACAAACAATACGTGGTTAGCCGGCGGCGTTGAGCATGATGCTCACGCCGTCTTTTATTTATCTCAACCATTTGGTATTCTGTCCTTATAACAATTAAATTTATTGCTTATGAATCCAGAAAAATTTCAACCAAATGACGAGAAGCTACTTTTGCAAGATATGTATATTGATCGCAATAAGGCCACCCAGCTCACCAATTCTGAAGGGGAACCCGATGAAACTTTCTGTGGTAGTGTTTTCCAACCCTCTTTCCAAAACAATACTCTGACAGTTCGCAATACGAATTATTTTATTCCGCAAAGCAATAGAGAGCAGTATGAGCGGACAAAAATTCAATCATCAAGTGATGGCTCAGAGTTGTCTCAAAATATCTCTCGTTTCAATTTATCGGCTGGCCATGAACCAGACGTGGAATTAATTTTACCTGAAACGAGAGTCGCTGTCGGATCAATTTTTTTGTCTTTTGATCCCAATACCCAGCAATTTCTCATCGTTACGCGTGTAAATGATGATTACAAACACAATCCTTTGGCAGGATGTCGCACGGGAAATTTTAGTATTTTAGAAACCGAAAAAGGCCTAGCTCATCCAGGCGCGATCCGAATGTCCACTTATGGTGATATCATACCATTTCGAGCTGGCGCCGAAGGAAATGAGTACGATTGGGTCTTCCCTGATAATGCACCGAGCGCGAGCTACGCGGATTATAAGGCCCATCTCATAGAAACGAACAGGGCAAATCAAAACAACGGGCGTTTGCTAGTGGCCAATAATCCGCACAAATCAATTATTTTGCCCGGATCGATCTCGCTCGATATTGACTTGGGTGACGGCAAAAAGAGAGTCGAGAATGGATATACTCCATGCATAGGACCAAATGGCACAATTGAGCTTGGCAAACTCGCATATATTGGTGCGCTCGGCTCTGATATTAGTGGATTTGAGGACGGACATTATCAAGGCTATATCGTCGCAGAGCCGGTGGATGACATAATGGAAAATCTTGATCGTTTAATGCAAACTGGAACTAGTCTCACTGCACAAGAACAGCTCGATCCGACTCAACAGATATACGAGTCCAGCGCTCGGACTAAAGTTTTTGCGCCTAATGGCAAAGAGCTATCATCCATAACTGGTCCTGAATCTGATTTCTTGAACAAAATTTATAGCGCCAATGTCTATGGAATGTTGAAAGCCATGCACGGGCTCAGAAATCAAGGCTTGTCGTTAAATGATTATTTCAAAAATACATTGCACAAAGATTATGGGGTTAACCTTTAGTTAGATATAGGCGTATTAACGGAAAAGCACCCCGATGTTAGTCGAGGTGCTTCAGTGGTTTTACTTTGTGACTCGTCTAATCTCATAATTCATCGAGTCATTATAATCGTTGGGATTATTCATCCACCAGGTGATCGGCCTTCTAATCAATACTACCGTATCCCCCACTATAATTGTTGACATTTTCTTGGAGTCTGATTTCGTGTATAGAAATCTATCATTCCTATCATCTCTCTCAAGCACGAATTTATAGTAGCTATCAGATACTGCGTGATGATTAGCTTCTACTGCGGCGACCTTCCATGGCTTCGAGGTCATCGCTTCAAAACCAGCATCGATTTGTACCTGCTGTTGCGGATTGGGCTTGATGATTCTTGGCCAATACATCACTATTCCAAGA
>JBAXQZ010000058.1:0-6990 GCA_037131475.1 bacterium
AAAGAGGATCACTATTTCCTGATGTTGGTGAGAATTGTTTTTAGACAGCCTGCTTAGAAAGGGGAGGCTAGGTGGGGTATGATTTATATAATCTAATTTCATACCACCCCTGCCTACCGGCAGGCAGGCCTAGCCCCTCCTGTCTCAGGAGGGGAAGATAGAGATTTTTATAATAGTTGCATAATCAAATTTGTGATTCACAATTTAATGGTCTTGACAATTCATTATTGAAAGACTATAATCAGATAAGAAGTTGGTGGTCCTAGTGACCGCCCTTTTTATTAAAAAATCTGGTACAATATAATTAATTATTATAAAATTCAAAATTCTTAAGAAAAGGAATAAAATGGCTCAAATCACCCAATTTATGGTCGCAATCGAGGAACTTTGCGAAGAAAAAGGTTTAAACAAGGACGTCGTTATCGAAACAGTCGAGGCAGCTCTCGCCGCCGCATATCGCAAAGATTATGGCAAATCAAAGCAGATTCTTCGCGCCAAACTTGATCCAATCACCGGCAAAGCCGATATGTTTCGGGTTTATGAAGTTGTGGATACCGAAGAAGAGGTCAAAGAGACCGAGCATCAATTGACAATTGACCAAGCACAAAAACTCGACAAAAAGGCCAAAATTGGTGGCGAAGTGATCATCCCGCTTCCTCACGAAGAGGAATTTGGTCGTATTGCCGCGCAAACTGCCAAACAAGTTATCATCCAACGCATACGTGAAGCCGAGCGAGAGATGCTCTTTACTGAATTCAAAGACAAAGAAAATCACGTCGTCAACGCCAATATCCAGCAAATCGATGGCCGAAACGTCATCGTCTCACTTGGCAAAGCCAATGCCTTCATGTACCCCGGCGACCAGGTCCGAGAAGAGCGATATTACGTTGGACAAAGACTCAAGGTATATGTCAAAGAAGTAGCAGAAACAGCTCGCGGACCACAAATTCTTGTTTCGCGTTCTGATGAAGGCCTAATCAGAGGTTTGTTTGAACTCGAAGTACCTGAAATTACTGCGGGCACTGTTGAGATTAAAAATATTGCCCGTGAAGCAGGCTCCAGAAGCAAAGTCGCTGTGATTGCGACCGAAGACAAGATTGACCCAGTTGGTTCATGTGTTGGACAACGTGGCACTCGCGTCCAAGCAGTTCTTGATGAAATCGGTGAAGAAAAGATCGATATTGTTCTTTGGGATGAAAATGTCGAACAATTCATCGCCAACGCACTCTCACCAGCCAAAACACTCGAGATCAATATTTCATCCAAGGACAACAAGGCTCTCGTCTTTGTGAACAAAGACAATCTCTCTCTTGCTATCGGCAAAGGTGGCCAGAATGTTCGATTGGCTTCAAAGTTGACCGGTTGGGGTATCGACATCAAGGTAGCCGACATCGCAGAAGCACCAACTGTTGAATAGCGAAAATACACCAACAAAATTAATCTATTATAATTTAATTTATTTACTGTATCTTCATAATTCCTTAAGATTAAATCTAATTAAATATAGGCTAATATCATTCGCTCATTTGGCGCGCACAACGAAATATCCAAAGCTAAACATTAAATGATGAACTAATTTTGCATGAACAATAATCTATTTAAAAAATTTGGCGACAATCTCAAGAAAATTCTCATTTTGTCAGAAAAAACTGCAATCGAGCAGAATACTTTTGTGAATACTGAGCATCAGCTTTTGGCGATCTGTCTCACAAAGGAGACTCTTGCTGCTGAAATATTGAGCGCCATGGGCGCAACAGAGGATAAAATCCAATTAATTATCTCTCTTTTGAGCAAGGGTAGCCCCGTCGGCGACGAAAAGATATCATATGACGCCAAAAAAGCAATACAAATTGCCGTCCAAATTGCCTCGGAGTACAATCACTTCAGTGTAGAAGCCGAGCATTTGTTGCTTGCACTTATGTCCGATAAATCATTCAATTCGCACCTGATCATCGAAAGAATCGGCATTAAGCCAATCGAAGTCACCAAAAAAATTGAGGGCATTTTTGTTAATTTAGCCAAAAAATATAATGATTCTCAAACCTTAAAGAACAATATGGAGCAGATACCCAGCTTTGACGAATCACTTGAGGAGCCAGATATGCTCGGCCCGCTTCCACCACTTGGCCCAATCATTGGTGGACCACAAAAAGCCAATGCCTCCGTCCTAGATTCATTTACTACCAATCTGACAAAATTGGCCCGAGAAGGCAAGCTTGACCCAGTCATCGGACGTGAAGCCGAGACGCAGAGATTGATCCAAACCCTCTCGCGACGTACAAAAAACAACCCGATACTGATAGGCGAGCCGGGTGTAGGCAAGACCTCAATTGTTGAGGGTCTCGCTTTTCGTATTGCCAAGGGAAAAGTACCAAACAAATTAGAAAATGCTGGCATTTTCTCGCTAGATATCGGCTCACTCTTAGCGGGTACAATGTATCGTGGCCAATTTGAAAGTCGCATCAAAAAGCTTCTCCTCGAGATCAAACAGAAAAAAAATGCCATCCTTTTTGTCGATGAAATCCATATGCTAGTCGGCGCAGGATCAACCGAAGGATCGATTGATGCTGCCAATTTGTTAAAACCTATGTTGGCTCGCGGTGAATTAAAATTAATCGGTTCAACCACCTTTGACGAATACAAAAAACATATTGAGAAAGATCCTGCCTTTGAGCGTCGACTTCAGCCCATCAAAGTAACCGAGCCATCAGTCGATGAAACATATCAGATACTTCTTGGTGTACGTTCAAAATATGAGAAATTTCACAAAGTCAGATACTCCAACGACGCATTAATGACCGCCGCCGATCTTGCCAAACGCTACATCAGCGACCGTTTCCTACCCGACAAAGCCATTGATCTTGTCGATGAAGCCGGCGCATATTTCGCGATCAATAGCCAAGAATCCAGTGAAATTATCTCGCTCAAAAACAAACTGCAAACCATTCTCAAAGAGAAAGAACTCTTTATTAGCAAAGAGGATTATGAAAAAGCCAACACACTACGACAAAACGAGCTATCAGTTATAAAGGCAATCAAAGCCCTCGAAAAAGAAACTGCTGTAGAGGAAAAGAATACCATCAATCCAGACCAAATCGCCAAAATCGTCGCTGACTGGACTGGTATCCCTGCAACAAGCCTCTCAACATCAGAGAAGAGAAAATATCTGCAGATTGAGTCACGATTAAAAAAATATATTATCGGTCAAACCGAGGCAATCGCCGAGATATCACAAGCCCTCCGTCGTCGTCGAGTAGGCATATCCAACTCCAACAAACCAATCGGCTCATTCATCTTTCTCGGGCCTACTGGAGTCGGCAAGACCGAATTGGCTCGCGTTTTGGCCAAAGAAATTTTTGGCGATGAGAAAAATCTCGTCAAGATAGATATGTCCGAATTTATGGAACGACACAACGTTTCTCGCTTAGTCGGCGCCCCAGCAGGGTATGTCGGTTATGAAGAAGGTGGCAAATTGACCGAGACCATCCGCAAAAACCCATATTCCGTCATACTTTTTGATGAAATCGAGAAGGCTCACCCAGAAGCATTCAACATCTTATTGCAAATTATGGATGAAGGTCGGCTCACAGATGCCAAAGGAAGAGTCGTTGATTTCAAAAATACGATCATCATCATGACCTCCAATCTAGGCTCAGACGATTTGCACAAAAGCGCCAAAATCGGCTTTAGCAAACTTGACAACAAGAAGGAGGAATACGCCCAACTCAAAGAAAACGCCCTCGAGGCAGTCGAAAAAGGCTTTCGCCCAGAGTTCCTCAATCGACTCGACAAGGTCATCGTCTTTTACCCATTGAATATTCTTGACATCAAAAAAATCGTTCAATTGCAGATAAACAATCTCAATCTACGACTCAAAAATCGTGATTTCCAGCTCGTCTATAGCGAAGAAGTAATCGACTTTATCGCCGAGAAAAGCTACTCGCCCAAATTTGGTGCCCGTCCGATTCACAAATACATCAGCGACAAAGTCGAAATGCCAATCTCTGATCAAATCCTCAAAGACAAATACCAACCAGGCGACACAATCACCATCTCCCTCGAAAAAGATACTCTAAAGTTCAAATAATACTACCAACCGCAAACTGCAAACTGCAAACCGCTAACTACCAACTACCAACCGCCAACCAAAAAAAATGTTGTACAAAAAATTTTTAAATTCTATTAATTGTTTTACAGCGCTAGAACAAACCAAAATTCTAGAAGCTTATGAATTTGCGCGATCAAAACATGGCAAACAGAAAAGAAGGTCGGGCGGGCCCTATATTCATCACCCCCTCCGCGTTGCGACCAATCTTGCCAAAGATGGCTATAGCACTGACATGGTCATAGCCGGTTTGTTGCATGATACAATCGAAGACACCGATACGACCATAGAAGAACTGGCAAAAACTTTCAATCCTCACATCGCCGAGATTGTTGATGGGGTTTCGACTGTTTCAAAGATAAAGATCAAAGATAAGGCAAAGATATTTAGTGACGATGAATTTTATCTCAAACAGGTAGACAATTATCGCAAACTGCTCTTGGCGACAACCAAAAATCCGCAAACAATGGTGGTAAAATTGTATGATCGACTCGATAACGTTGCCACACTCAATCATATACCCGAATTCAAACGTAAATTTTACGCGAGAGAGACTATTGAAATTTTTGCTTCGATTGCCGTTAGATTGGGTATGGGTATGGTCAAGGGTGCGCTCGAAGATTTGTCCTTCCCGTATGCCTACCCCGAGGAATATCTCTCATTCAAAAAAATAATTCGCAATGCTTACAAAAATCCGCAAAGACTCATCCAAAAAGTTAAACCCGAAATAGAAGCTTCGCTCGAAGAAAATTATATCGAGATCATAGATATTGCTGCCAGAGCCAAACATTATTATAGTTTGTATCAGAAGATCAAACGCAAAGGCAATATCAAAACAATTTTTGATATTATTGCGCTTCGAATAATTGTCAAAGATACCACGAGCTGTTATGAGGTTTTGGGCATTCTTCACACGCTCTATGAGCCTCTCCATGGCAAAATCAAAGATTATATTGCCAAGCCCAAGACCAACGGTTATCAATCGCTCCACACGACTCTCAAGGACAAAAACGGAGATATATTTGAGGTCCAGATTCGCACACCCCAGATGCACCAAAACGCCGAATATGGTGACGCCTCACATTGGAACTACAAAGAAAACAGCCCAGCTAACAAAAAAAATCAGCGCAACACTCGAAAATGGATTGAGGAATTGGAAAAAATTAAAAATATTGACAGCAAAGAGGAATTCCTCGGTCAATTCAAAAATGAACTTTTCTCTGATCAAATATTTGTTTTTACCCCCAAAGGCGATATCGTAAGCTTACCGAATGGCTCAACGGGGCTAGATTTTGCCTTTCGAATTCACTCCAAACTAGGCGAACGTTGCAATGGAATCAAGATAAATGGACGGATTGCCACGATCGATGCAATCCTCAAAACCAATGACACAGTCGAGGTTATTACTTCACCAAAAGCCATGCCCAAACGAGATTGGCTGGATCTAGTGCACACCACTTCAGCACGCCAGCATATCCGCAATTCACTCAGAAAAAACGATTTTGGTCGTCTGCTCGATCGTGGAATCAAAAAATTCAACGAAATATTGGCTAAATTCCACCAGCCAATCTTGCGACGAGATACTATTGGCAAAATTCCTGTCAGCCAAGAAATACCCTATAAATCTGTGGAAGATGCTATCGTCGCGGTTGGCGAGGGTGGTCTCTCAAAGACAAAATTATTTAAAATCATTCACCCTGAGATAGAAACCCGTGAGCAAAGGAAGCCTTCGCGCAAACCCCAAGACGAAGCAGAAACAATCGCATCGCTTCAAGGCATCCGACATGAATACGCCAAATGTTGCAAGCCAACCGCCAAAGACAATGTTATCGGCTACGTCAGCCGAGACCACACCATCAAAGTCCACAAAAAATCCTGCAAAAGACTAGCCAACATCGACCCAAGAAGATTAATCGAATTGAAATAATAATAATAATAATAATAATTTCCCTCCTAATTTAGAGATAACCTGAGCGGAGTTGAATTGAAGAGGGTAGAATAGGTATAATAATTTCATGAAAATAATAGATATCGAAAATCAAACAATTGATACTGATTGCCTCGGCTGCTCTATCGCCAAAGATGAATACTCTCCGCTAGGGGGTAATATATATTCATCCGATAATTTTTGCATCGGCCAAGATTGCGAAATACCGATCAATGGCTTTATCATCATCTCCACCAAAAGGCATATCCAATCAATCGATGAATTCACCGAAGAAGAAAAGACTGAATATATTAATATTCTTGCCATTTCCAGGAAAGCCCTGAGAGAAGTCCTCAATATAGAAAGCATTTTTATCATCCAAACCGAAAATCAAGAACACCATTTTCACACATGTTTACTACCAATTACGCAAGAAATGGCAGAAAAATTTGGCACTGGATTTCGCGCTATTAAGCCATACATGGAATATGCAAAGGAAAATCTAAAGACGAAGGATTATATCAAACTAATCAATGAATCCATCACACAACTACGAGAATACTTAAAAGCCAAGGTCTAACACGCAACGGTATATATTATAATAGATAAAATCACTAGTCCAGCACTAGAATTTTGGCATGCCCACTCTTGACAAAAACTGAAAAATATGATAAGATGATTATACATTCGAAATTCTGATCGCAAAGGAGGAATACTATGGACATTGTTAATCCTAATGAGGAAGAGGAAGAAGAAATCTTCCCCGACGGCTTTCCCGATGCGGAGCAACTAGCAAGAGAATTAGCTGAGGAATAGCAAGCTGAAGCCCAAGACACGAGGGGACTGTTCAACGGAGACGACACCGATGGCGATTACGCTCATCGCCAAAAATTTGGTCTATAACTAAGGCCTCATACCTCAATAAATTGACCATTCTAAGACGTCACATCCATTGGTT
>JBAXQZ010000059.1:0-6866 GCA_037131475.1 bacterium
GTTCGCGCACTAAACACTACCAATGAGGACAAAAACAAGATCGAGATCATCGCCGAAAAAATCCGCACCAAGGAGATCAAGCATCATTTCGATATGGCGATATTCGATTCATTTAAATATTTAAATGAGGGCTTCTTCTATGTTTTAGTGATTTGTATCGCAATATTCTTAGCCTCAAAGGGCATTATTAGTAGGGGAGATATTCTGGTTTATTCCATATTGTTTGCAAGTATTACCGGTCCACTCAGAGAAATCCATCGCATCCTCGATGAGGCACATGAAAGCTCAATCAAAGTAAACGATTTATTTGATATTATGAATGAGCCAATTGATAGATCATTTCGAATTTACTCCGATCAAGCCTTGCCATCAAATATTGTTTTTCCCGCGATTGAGATAGTAAACATGTCATATTCCTACAAAGATGATACTAATATCTTGCATAATATCAATCTTGAAATTAGCACGGGCGAGCGCATAGGTATTGCCGGCGTATCAGGCTGTGGCAAATCTACTTTAATCAAAATACTGTTGCGACTCATTCACAATTATCACGGGGATATCTACCTCTTTGGTCAAGAACTCAATGATATTTCGAGAGAATCAATCGCACAAAAGATTGCTTATGTACCACAAAAGCCATATATTTTTAGCGGAACTGTCAGAGAGAATATTATGTATGGAAATGGTGAAAGCATATCGGACAAAGAAATAATTGAGGCAAGCAAATTGGCCAACATCTGGGACGAAATAGAGGGTAGTCTTGGTGGACTTAACGGCAAGATTGCCGAGGGCGGCAACAATATCAGTGGTGGCCAGAAACAAAGACTAGCTATAGCGAGAATGATGTTGAGCAATCCTGATCTGATAATATTAGATGAGGCAACTTCAGCGCTAGACAGCAGTAACGAAGCGATAATCCAAAAAAATATCGAAGAAAAATTCCACAACAAAACTATTGTAATCATCGCCCACCGACTGACAACATTGCGCAATTGCGACCGGATATTGGTCTTCGATCAGGGAGAAATAGCTCAATCTGGTAAATACTACGAACTATCGAGGAGCGAAGGTCTATTCAAGAATTTTTTAGAAAACAATAAAACAGTAACCAAAGCTTGATGATTGCATCAGCCAGAAAGATATTATGGAAAACAAAATTACAATCATTTGCCCAAAATGCAAAACATCAATTTCAGTAGACGAAGCACTCGAAGCTCAAATTTTTGGTCAAAAAGAAAAAGAATATGAGGATAAGCTCGAAATTGAAAAGAAAAAAATGTGGGCGATTGCTCAAGAAAAAGCAAATGAGAAAATTAAGCTCGAGACAGACAAGGAAACAAAATATCTCAAAGATGAGTTAGAGTCAAAAGCCAAGAAACTAGCAGCAATGCAGGAAGCAGAAATAGAGCTACGCAAGAAGACGAATCAGCTTGATGAGCAGATGAAGTCATTTGAACTAGACAAGCAACGTCAACTAGATCTTGAGCGGGCAAAGATAAAAGAGGAAACTGCCAAGACTATTGCCGATGAAAATCGGCTCAAAGACGCAGAAAACACCAAGAGAATCCAAGACGCGCAAAAACAAATTGAAGACCTTAAAAGACGCTTAGAGCAAGGCTCACAGCAGATGCAAGGCGAGGTACTTGAGCTTGAACTAGAAGAGACATTGGCGCGTGAATTTCCAATTGACCAATTTACGTCAGTCCCAAAAGGCATCAACGGCGCCGACATTATCCAAAGAGTTCATAATCAATCAGGTTGTTTTTGTGGCTCAATTGCTTGGGAGTCCAAACGCACCAAAGCATGGTCCGAAGGATGGATCCAAAAGTTAAAAGACGATCAGCGAGCAGTTAAAGCAGATCTGGCGATAATTATCTCTACCATATTGCCAGAGGGTATGCATTATTTTGGCTTTAAAGATGGCGTTTATATTGCCACACCAGCCACCGCCCTGAATCTAGGTAAGATTATTAGATTAAATTTAATTAGATTAAGCAATCAAAAATCATTAGAAGAGGGAAGAGTCGAAAAAAAGGAAGTATTATACAATTATTTATGTGGATCAGAATTTAGAAATCGTGTTGAGGCAATTGTTGAAGCTTCAGTAGGTGCACGCGAAATACTCGAAAAGGAAAAAAGAGCATTCAAAAGCATTTGGGCCACTAGAGAAAAGCAGATTGAACGCATCGAGGCGAACATGATTGGCATATATGGTGATATGCAGGGAATCGCTGGCAAGTCATTACCAGAGATAAAGAGTTTGGAATTGCCATCCGAAGACGAATTAATAGACACATTTTCAACGGACGCAGAAGATATAAAGTCAAACGATGTTGCCCCAGTTTTATTTTAAAAAAAGGAGAAATATGAGAGACCACAAACTAAGAATTTCGGCCAAAGGCTTATTTTTCAATAACAAAAATGAAATATTGTTAGTTAAATGCAACAGCGACAAAGAAGTTTGGAGCGCTCCAGGCGGTGGCGTCGAAGAAGGTGAGACTATCACAAACGCTCTCGAACGAGAAATAGTCGAAGAAACAGGATATTTTGGAACAACAGAATCATTGGTATTTGTTCAAGACTTGGAGTTTAATCATACCAAAAGAACCCGGCAAATTGAGCTTTTTTTCACTGGCAAAGTGAACGGCAATATGCCATCACAAAATAAAAAACCAGATCATGAATTCAAATTTTTTAACTCTCAGGAATTCAAAGAAATAGTTTTTATGCCAGACGAGATTAATCCCTTCGATATCAAGGGGTCAATTCCTTTCCAAACACAAAGAATTAATTAGAGATTGCTCAATATTAGTCATTCAGAAATATTTAAAAATGAACTTCGCACAGTTGCACGAAGTTCATTTTAAAATATTATAATATTAAAATAAGCTCTAATCGGCCAATTACTTGGCTTCAGCGTCAACAAACTTTTTAATGCTCTCAACATTTGAAAAAAGTTGGCTAGGAAATACTATAGTGGAGTTCTTTTCAACGGCTATCTCAGACAGAACTTGCAGATTTCTTAATTGCAAAGCAATCGGATGTTTCGCGATCACATCAGCGGCCTGGCCTAGCTTGTCAGCAGATAAGAATTCACCTTCGGCAGCAATGATTTTTGCTCGCTTCTCGCGTTCTGCCTCTGCTTGCTTGGCCATGGCTCTTTGCATAGAATCTGGCAATTGAATATCTTTGATTTCAACTGTGGTGACCTGAACGCCCCAAGGCTCAGAATGAATATCTATAATATCTTTTACCTTTTGATTGATCTTGATTGTGTCAGAAAGTACCTCATCAAGCGAAAACTGTCCGACAATGTTTCGTACGGTTGTTTGTGCGATCTGATTGACGGCAGAAACAACATTCTCAATTGCAACAAGAGATTTGGTCGCATTGGTGATATGGAAATATGCAACAGCCGCAACATCAATTGATACGTTGTCCTTTGTGATGATTTTCTGCGATGGGATGGGCATAGTCACAGTCTGCAATGTCACTTTAACCAATCGCTCGACGAATGGAACTATAAATCGCAATCCAGGCCCTTTTTCACCAATCACGCGTCCCAAACGAAATACAACGCCAATCTCATACTGCTGAACAATCTTGAGTGAAATTGCAACCAACACAACCACAATAGGTATCAAATAACCCCACATAAAAGCTCCTTTTTTATAATTATTTCAAAAAATACACATCAACATATTCACTATAGCATTCTCTTAAATATAATTAAAATATTATTAATAAAACATTAAATATTAGCCACAAATAAGAAAAATCCTACTCACAATATCGTCGATCGTGCATATAGTGAGTAGGATTTGTTACAAATGTCTATTTAGCGCATAAATACTTTTCTATCGTATCATATAACATCACTATCAATATAAATATTAATTATTCTTCGACTCCGTGCAGCTTGCGGGTAGAGAAGTTTGACACAGAATAGTATGAAGCATAATATATAATGAAATTTCATAATATAAATAATTCAAAAAAATCATTGATTTTACCGTTGGAATGATGTATTATTGTGCCAATGGACACACTGCAAAAAATTTGGGAATACAAAGATCTTCGCAAGAAAATATTGTTGACTATTCTGATATTGCTTTTGACTAGATTTCTTGCCCATGTTCCACTTCCCGGCGTAGATTTGGCCAGAATGCAGTCCTTTTTCTCTCAAAATCAAGTTTTTGGCCTCCTCAATATGTTCTCTGGTGGCACGATGAGCAATTTTTCAATCATATTAATGGGTGTCGGTCCCTATATCAACGCCTCAATTATATTTCAATTGCTCGGTATGATTATTCCTTCTATTGAAGAAATCCAAAAGGATGGAGAAGCAGGCAGACAGAAAATCACCCAGTGGACGCGCATGGCCACTGTACCGCTCGCCATGATCCAAGGCTATGGCATGTTGGTCTTGCTACAGAATCAAGGCATCATCCCAAGCTGGACAATCTTTGATCTGATAGTCATGATTATCTCTATCACCGCTGGCACATTGATCCTTATGTGGCTAGGAGAAATCATCACAAGCAGTGGTGTCGGTAATGGCATGTCTCTCATTATCGGCCTTGGCATCTTATCTGGCCTTCCAGCACAGATCCGCAACACTAGCGCAATCATTAGCTCAGGTGATACCTCCAAAATCATCGGCATTATTGTCTTTGTAATTGTTGTTATCTTGACCATCTCGGCGGTAATCTTTATCCAAGAAGGTCAGCGCAATATTCCGGTGACCTACGCACGCAAAATGCGACAAGGCGCCAATGCTGCTACAAATAGCTATCTACCAATCCGGGTTAATATTGCCGGCGTTATACCTATCATCTTTGCCATGAGCATCCTAATCATTCCAGGTGTAATTGCTAAATATTTAGAAAACGCGCATACACCCTGGATCGTAAGCTCCGCCAAATTCATTACCGAGTCAATCAACAATCAGACAATATATGGCATATTATATTTCTTATTGGTAATCGCTTTCACTTATTTTTATACCAGCGTAGTCTTCAAGCCTAGTCAAATTGCCGAAAATTTACAAAAACAAGGTGGCTTCGTCCCAGGTATCCGTCCGGGCACCGAAACTATCAATTATTTACAAAAAATTATATTACGCATCACTTTCTCTGGAGCCGTATTCCTGGGCATCATCGCCGTCTTGCCTATAATTGTTCAATCGGTTACAAATATCAACACCTTGGCACTTGGTGGCACTGGCATACTAATCGTCGTTTCAGTCGTAATTGAAGTCTCGCGTCAAATCAACTCTTTGATTATGATGCACACATACGACCGATATTAATACACTCAAAAAGGAAACAAATGATTGAGAACAAAAAGACTATCTTTACAATGATGGGCCTTCCAGCATCTGGCAAAGGCACTCAAGCCACAATGCTCTCAGAAAAATTTGGATTAAGCATCGTCGGAGTTGGCAATTTGGTCAGAGAGGAGATGAAGAAAAACTCAGATGATCCATTTGTTGCAGATATCAAAAAGCGCTATGACGCGGGCATTCCACAGCCCGATGAAGTAGCCATCGATTTAGTAAAAAACTATCTCGAAGAGCATCAAGAAGGCGTAATCTTTGATAATTTCCCTTTTCGAGAGGGCCAAGCCAAATTTATTGATCAATATATTGATGAGCATCCTAAATTTGAGGGTCCAGTCGTCATTTATATCAAAATTGCTCCAGAAACAGCCGTCAAGCGCGTCACAAGTCGTCGAGTTTGCTCCGAGTGCGGAGCAATTTACGCCGCAAGTGATGAAATGATCTGTGATAAGTGTGGTGGCTCATTAATTGTCCGCGCCGACGACAACGAGGAGACAATGCGAAAAAGAATTGATTTTTATCTCCCACGCATTAAGGAAATGGTTGAATATTACAGTAAGAAAAATAAAGTTATTATTATCGATGGCGAAAAATCAGTTTCCGAAGTATCCAAATCAATTCTCGAACAAATATGATATTAGACAATCAGCAAATTTTAAATATGCGCGCTTGCGGACAAATATTAAAAAATGCTTTGTTTGATGCAGTAGCAAAGGCAACTCCAGGAACATCCTGCAACCGGTTGGATCAAATTGCCGAAAATGCACTATTACACCAAAAAGCCACTCCTTCGTTTAAAAATTATCTTGTTGAAGGGATTGGCCGTTATCCATTTACAATTTTGACCTCAGTTAATAACGAAGTTGTCCATGGACTACCAGTGAAAAATAAAATCCTCAAAGATGGAGACATTGTGTCCATCGATATTGGTGCTATTTATAAAGGCGTATGCACCGACATGACGGTCACCGTCGGCGTAGGCAACATCTCCCCAAAAGCGCAAAATCTAATTGATAAGACTAGAATATCACTGGAAAAGGGGATAGATTCTATCAAAATTGGTGGTCACATCGGGGATATCGGTCATGCCGTCCAGACTTACGCTGAATCATTTGGATATGGCGTGGTCAGAGATCTCGTTGGTCATGGCATTGGCACAAAACCCCACATGACTCCTCAGATACCAAACTTTGGACGACAAGGCACGGGGATGAAAATTCGAAATGGAATGGGACTGGCCATCGAGCCGATGATAACAGCAGGGGATTTTCACATCAAGGCTGGCGATGACGACTGGACTGTACTCACAGTTGATGGCTCACTCGCAGCTCACTTCGAGCATACTATTGTAATGATTGATGATGAGGCCGTGGTTGTTACGAGATAATTGTATAAAAATAAATTAAAAATGCAATTTATCAGTAATTCTCGACTTTTAGACTTAAAAGTGTTGACTTGTTTGATAAAATATGTTAAATTTACTAAAGCAATGACAAAAAACGACGTAATTGAAGTGAACGGA
>JBAXQZ010000060.1:0-6682 GCA_037131475.1 bacterium
CATTTATTTCGGGTAGCTAAACTATATTCCTAGAACCATGTATTGCGTATGATCCATTGTTGTGAGTAAATATTACTTTCAATATACTCATTTTGTAGCGATACGAGTGAGGTGATGAAAAAGGGAGGCATTTCTATGGGAATGTTCATCGTATTAATGATGTTGGTGCTTGCTGTTTGTGCTATATCTGGCGCGAATAACCCTGGCAAGAATGTAAATCCCCAATTAACTTTGGAGGAATGCCACAAGTGGCTTAAGCGTTTCAGATCTGGTGATTTGAGCTATGCCTTGGAGATAATCCCGGCAATAAAAAACAAGGGATACTCAGACAAAAGTCTTGGTGTCAAGAAAGGTGAACTGACCGAATATGAGTCAACTGCGCGTTGGCAGCAAACTAGTGGTTGGGCCGTTGAGTGTCGAAAAGGTATAATGACTCATGCAGGTTTATTGTATATTCGCATGAACACTGTACCATATACTGATGCTTTAATCGGTCTAGAAGCTGATGAAGTCAAAAGCTTTGCTACCATTTGGTTGGGTCAAGTTTTAAATGGAATACAATGTGTTTCAGGCATAGAAAAACTCGCCATCGTTAAAACAATTGTCTCTGAATGCAAAGAAGGAGACAACCACGCTGCTGGGTTCGCATATGTTTTAACAGAAATTTACGCATTGCCACTTTCTTGTGACGAGAAAGAATTCATCCAAAAAAATGCTGTGGCTTGGGTAAAGCTTTGTTGTGATGGTGTTTTGAATCCGGTTGATTTACATCAACCACCAGCATTTGAGGGCGCCTTGCGGATCACGACTATGTCGTGGACACCCAAAGTTCCAGCTTAAAAATTACAATCATTGTGGTGCTGGCCTTGTTTTTAGAAGATATGTACAACAGATTGGCTACTGAAAATTCAGTAGCCATTTCTTTTTTTATACACCATAAGATCTGTTGTTTGATATATTATTAATAGCGCACAAGATTGTGATATAATCGGTTTATGAGTAAAAATATTGTTGAAAAAATTGAGAAAATAGTTCGAGATAAGTGCCTGGAGGAGGGGAATCCTTATGGCGAGCGGTATTGGCGCTATCATATCCAATCTGTGGTTAAAATCGGCAGGGAATTGGCTGAAAAATATGGCGCTGATGTGGAAATTGTTGAAATTGCGGCGCTTTTGCATGATTTTGCGCGTATTTCAGAGCGTGAATGGGAGAAGATTCATCATATTAAGGGCGCCGAAATCGCATTCGAGCTATTAAATGAATTAAATTATCCCAAGGATCGAATTGTGCGCATTCAAAAATGTATTTTAACACACACCAAGCGTGACGGAGATGTTAATCGTGAGTCAATAGAGCAGCGAATTTTGGCTGATTCTGATGCGTTTTCGCATATTCGAAATTTTACAAATTTATTGTTTTATACTTATAATATTGCCAAGATGGATGTTGATGAGGGAAGACTTTGGGTTCTAAATGAGGTCGAGGAATATTGGGGTAAGATAAGTACTCAATCAAAAATATACATCGAAGAGGATTATCGAGTCATTAAAAAAGCTCTCAGTATCTAAACTATTCGCTTAATAAATATCTAAAATAGCTGCAAGACAAATATCGTCGATCGACGATATTTGTCTTGCAGATCACAAAGCATTTTAAAAAACATTCTTTAATAAAAAAAACGTCTCGAATACTCGAGACGTTTTTTTATAAATTTGGATTAGCCGTTGTTTTCGTCAGTAGCACATCCGCCACCACAACCGCCACAGCTCCCGCAACCACCTAAAATCATATCAACTCCTTATTTTAAATATAATACAAATTAATAATACCAGTTATAAAATAATTGGCAATACTATATAGAGAAATATTAGAGCATGATAGCTTCACGCAGAAGGGGGATAATCTCGCCATATGATTTGGCGGCTACTCGATATGCAGTTCGACCCTTCTCGGTCAGGACGTAAACGATTCTTTTGCGTGAGCCGGCTGATATCTCATGAGTGATTGCGTAGCCGTTTTTCTGTAGATCATTGAGGGCAGGATAGATGGTTGACTCTGTCGGTCGACATGAGCCGTCAGAGAGCTCCTCGATTCTTTTGACAATACGATAACCATAGCTTTCCTTGTCTTTGTATAAGACTTTTAGCAAAAAAAACTTTATCAGACCTTGATTGATTAATTTTCTCCAGTAACCTTCGCTTGTTAAATCCACGGTAGTACCTATTGTGTTTAAAAATATATATAAATAAGTTTATAGACGTTTGATAACCCTCGCTCGTCTTGGTATCTTTAAACTATATGAAATTGAGTATTTTGTCAATTGCCTGATACCTTTATTTTTTCTGGTTACTAATTTAAATAAATTTGAGAGTTGTAATATTTGATAAAAATATAAAAACTTTTTGAATTGTTGGCATCTAAGTGCTAAAGTAAAAATTGATAATATTACGAGGATTTTATGAATGAAAAAATAAATATGTCTGTTGATTTGTCGGCAGATGGTGCTGGATCTACAAAACGTGATATAGAGCAAAAGGCTGAGCAACAAGAAAGAATAAATAATTTTCGATCGATAGCTAGAAAATATTTTGAATTTAATTTTCCGATAAATCGAAAAAATGAGGAAAATTATGATGACTGGCTTCAAATAAGACAAACATTTGTGAGGAAGGTAATAAAAATTCCCAAAATAATTGTCGATCAAATTTGTGAGGAGGAGAAGCAAAGAGCTTTAAATATTCCAGAAAGCACGTTTATGTCCGATCAAGCTTATGATAAATTTGTAAAATCAACTTCTGACCTGCAAATGTCGCATACTGGAACTCTTGAAGAAATGAGAGCAAGCAATCCTGGCGCTCTTGCGGAATATTTTGGTGCTTTTGATTTTGAAAACGTTGAAGGACCATTAAAGAACGCTCAATTTATTATTGTCAGCAAAATGATCGATGGCAAAAGTTATGAAGTTGGTGGGACGGCTTATGATATCACGACTGGAATAAGAGGCGAGAGAAGGGCTTATGTGATATTCCAAAAAGCATTTAATTTTCCAGGTCTGGGATTGGCAATGCTCAATAGTCTGATTGAGCGAGCAGAGGAAGATAACTTCTCTGGTATTGATTTGACAACGCATAAAACTCCTCTTGGACTTGGTAATATTGGTTTTGAATATTTACCAGTGCTCGGTGATTATGGCCAAGTGTATTACAAAAAAGAAATTATTGATAAAGAATCGGAGATAGAGAAAAATGCCTGAATTACCTGAAGTTGAGACAATCCGGAGGGGCTTAAGCAAGCGTATAATTGGGCGAAGGATAATCAGCCTATATTTTGATTGGGCCAAATCTTTTCAGGGCGACAAAAGTATGGTGGAGGGGCAAGAAATAGTCAATATTGAACGTCGGGCCAAGACTATTCGCATCAAATTGAAGAATGCTTATAGTCTCTTATTTCATTTAAAAATGACAGGACAACTGATCTACCGTGAACAGTCGGCGGTCGGTAGCAAGCAGTCGGCGGCAAAAACTACTGTCGACAAACTGCAAACCGCAAACTATTTTGCAGGTGGTCACCCTGACCATGATTGGCATGCGGAGTTGCCCAATAAGCACACGAGAATTGCCTTCAATCTGGATGACAATTCAACACTTTACTTTAATGACTTGCGTAAATTTGGCTGGTGCAAGGTTATGACCGAGCAGGAGGTACAGGATTTTTATGCAAAAAGTTATGGACTAGAGCCACTTTTATTAATCGATAATCTTATAGGGAAAGTCAATCCTGAATTTAATGTAGAATATTTGCAGGAAAAAGCTTCGAGAATTCCGAATCGAAATATCAAACAGTTTTTACTTGATCAGACAATTGTCACAGGTATCGGTAATATTTATGCCGATGAAATCCTGTTCGATGTTCAGATTTTACCGACTCGAAAAGTAAAAGATATTTCAATTAATGAATGGCAGAAAATCATTGAAAGCACTGTTAAAATCTTGAATTTGGCGATTAATCACGGTGGTACGACTGATAGTGATTATGTCAACGCGGATGGCGAGAAGGGTGGTATGCAGGATTATCTGAAAGTTTATCACAAAGATGGATCTCGATGTGCTGGAAAATGTGGTGGTTTCGTGTTGCGCACGACTGTCGGTGGCAGGGGAACGCATTATTGTTCAAATTGTCAGAAGTGATTTGTAGTTGACTTCAAATTAGTATTTTGCTAAATTATATTTAATGAAGATATTAATCGCTCAAAATTGGTTTAGCTTTTTCTTTACACCTGATCAAACGGCCAGTACTTTTTAACGATATAAATATATTTATTCAAAAAGACATATCTGGCCGAAAGGTCAGTTTTTTTGTTTATTGATGACATTTTTAATTGTAAAGATGTCATGTGGTGCACAAAAAGCACAGAAGGAGGGGACTATTATGGGCGGTTATTTTTGCAAAAACGAGAAGAATCTGTCAATGAGCGGATTGGAGTTGATGAAAGTTGTCCAAGCTGAATTGCCGGCAGAATTGTGTCAGGCTGACAATGAGCAACAAGCATTAATTATTGCTTCAACTTTGCCTGATTTCACTCTCACATCTCGCGCAAAAGCACTGGTACAAAAATACTATGCAATGCGGGATATACCAACTGGCCATCTGGCTAATCAACGCGTTTCGGTCCCGATTTGATCTGGACCAAAATCTCATCTCAGTGCTCCGACTACGCGTCGGAGCACTTTTGTTAAAATCCATAAATGATTATTTCTCAATGAAAATCATGTTTCAACAGCTTGGCAACACCTATGACAAAAAGGTAACATTAACCCTGCAATCGTACAAATCTTGACATATTATATAATTTATGCTAATATATTGAGTTCTAGTGGTAAATACTATACCACAGGACACACAGCTCCCCGAATCATTCGAGGAGAACGACATGGAACCCTAAGGAGGTTCAAGATGATCAGAATGCATCGCATTCTCAGTTTTTTGACAGCCCTGTTTGCTGTCATCTTTGTCGCAGCCCTTGCAGGCTGTAATGGTGGCAATAGCGCCACAATTTTGCCAGTCGTCCCCTCTGGCGGGACACCAGTAACAGCCGACCTGGACTCAGCTAATGTTCTGAGCTGGGTAGAGACGACGCAACTCACCGAAGGCACCACGCTGTATCTGCACGTGAACCGTTCTGGTTTTGGCGTCTTGTCGTTCCCAGTC
Organism: bacterium; assembly: GCA_037131475.1. Lineage (GTDB taxonomy): Bacteria > Patescibacteriota > UBA1384 > XYA2-FULL-43-10 > 1-14-0-10-43-13 > JBAXQZ01. The sequence continues at coordinate 5,209 of JBAXQZ010000060.1, forward strand.
CGATTTAACGGCACTGAAGCCAACTTTGGCGAGCATATTGTGAACTGCACCGCACTCGGCGACCTCGTCATTGGTGAAGGTGACTCCGGTTCACCAATCTTTACCACTGATGGGAAATTTGCTGGTGGCCTCGCTTATGGCATAGATGGTGACCCGAAGGGGTTCCTATGTCGTTCCGCTGAAGATGTGCTGAAAGCCAAGAACGCTGAAGGTGGTACTCGCAGTAATGCGAAGTACCCACTTCTTCGCTTCGTTTCAGGCCCCACTCAAAGCCTACTCGACCGTTTGAATTTGAAATTGCCTGCTGGATATACACTCGGCAGCACCAAAGTAGTCCCTGGAGAAAAAGCTCGCGGCGGCCATGAACCGTTTGCCCAAATGCTCGCAGGAGAATCAGTTTTCGTTGCTGATACAACTGGCGATCTATGTAACATAGGCGCCATCGGCACAAATACTGTAAACCTCCCCAAAGAAGGAAAAAGTGTGATCTTCTCTCACCAGTACAATCTAGCTGGAGACGATATCGCCACTCCTGTCTACAAGGCGAAAATGATATCCATGTGGGATTCGTCTATGGGTACATCCAAAGAAGCTGACCCTACCCTCATCCCAGTCGGAACAATGGTGGCAGACCGATTCAATGGATGTGTTGTTGATAGAAATGTCGATGCAAAGACCTATCCTATAGATATCGCTGTTAGTGTCAACAGTGGAACAGCTTCGAGCTACCACCATGACATTACCGCCGCAGGGTGGAGCTACTGGGAAGCATTCATGGGCGAGATCGTAATTGGTTCCTCCCTTGACTACAAATTTGACAAAAGGGTCGGAGGAACAGCTGGCGGAACTTTGAAAGTGACTCTGGCAGACGACTCGATCAAGACCATTGCTATTGCGATGGATCAAAAATCGACCTCAACCGACATATCAGCTGAAGTCACGTACTGGCTAAACAAACAAATCGACCAGCTCGTGATCCCTGGTACCTCGCCAAAGGCAATTTCGGTTGTATGCAACCTGACAGACAAGGCTCCTGCCATCTTGAATGTACTCGTCACTGATAAAGACGGCCATACTATGTATCAGTCTGATGAGACAAACTCAGACATAAAGAGCCTGAGTTTGGAAGCGGGCCAGACGTATACAGTCAAAGCATGGGTCACTGGCTGGCCGGGCCAATCAGTCTCTATCACCTCGCCTGGTGAATTGAATTCCATCTTTGTTGTCGACAGCACACATATCAAAGTCGGCGATAACGGCGGAAACGGCAGTTTTACCGTTACTATTACTAACACGGTAACGAGTGAAACGAAGTCGCAAGATTTCAAAGTCTTTGCACAAATAATTAATGGCAGCATGGGTTAAAATCCTGCTAGCCACACACTCTCGCCCGTCTCCTTTTCCAAGGAGGCGGGCGGTTTTTTAACCAGAAAAACCACCCGCGTCAGCGGGTGTGTGCGTTTGAAGCGTTAGC
>JBAXQZ010000061.1:0-6342 GCA_037131475.1 bacterium
ATAAACTATTACAAGATAACCATAACACTACGTCAATATCTTGAGTCATCTACTGACTTTGATTGTACAAAATATGCTTACATATCAATATTATTATTAAAATGATAATATTTTGTCACTCAAGTTTGACAAATATCCCTGGCTTGCTACACTAGTTACATGCAGATAAAAAACGAAGTTCTAGTTTCTTCGCTTCCAACAATCCCTTTATGGTGGAGGTAAAATAAATGAAAAATATAAAGAAATCAGGCTTTGGTATTATCGAAGTATTAATCTCTTCATCAATTATTATTTCAGTACTAGGTGCATTGGTCTTTGCCGGGAGGACATCATACCAGAATAGCCTATATATTGAAGATAAAAATGAAGCTATGGCTTTGGCTCAGGAGGGGATTGAAATTACAAGACAGATCCGTGATACTAACTGGTTGGACGCTAGTATTAACACGCACTGGAATGATCTAGTGATGACTGGTAATGGGGAATATTCCGCGATTTTGGCAGATAAGAATCAAAAATACGGAATAGTCCAAGCGAGGCTATCGGATGGATCGCTTCGTTATGGTCTAGTAATGGGTAGCGTAGAAAACGTAAAAATTAATTCTGATTCAACTGATTTTACTCGCGAAGTCTCAGTTGAGAATGTAAAGAGTCTATTAACTGACAAAAATAATGAGATAGATAAAAATTTATCAGATCAGTCAATCAAAGTAAATGTCAAAGTATCATGGGGCGAAAAAAGTGTCACCGTAAGTGAGATTTTGACTAATTGGCGACCGAATTACTAATGATTTATTAAAGGTATTGTGGAAAAGACTCAAAAAAAATTAAAGGGTTTCACGCTGTTGGAGGTATTGATCGCGACATCTATGTTTGTGGTAGTTTTGATTATTACTATTGGCACTGTTGGTTTTGGGGCTGGTTTTCAGGGTAGAATAGGTCAACAGAAAAGAGTCACCGATGAAACTAGCCGAATCTCTGATCTGATTGAGCGCGATATTCGTGGCGCTAATGCAGAAATTAAAGTTGCCGCAGGTGCTCAAACTTATACTTTTGATCATGGCTTGGCTGAATTCGTCTGTATAGAGAGCTGCTCGCTCAAAAATAATAATGTAGCTTCCGTGGAATTAACAAATGTCGATATAGCTGACGCTGCAAATGCATTGGTAATCAGTGCCAATGATAGCTACAAAATTTATCTTTCTGAGGGTAATAAAGATAAAGTGGCAGTAGTTTATTATAAAGAAATAAAAAAATCCTTGTTCAAGGATGACGTCTTGTCTGGTAATGATATTATCATGATCCGAAAAAGTGAAAATCAGATAAGCAGTACAAAACTTGAGACAAGTATATATTTTGCTGGTCTTGCATCCTCTATGAGTGGCTCGACAGCACAACAAGACTTTGTGCAATTTTATATAGTATCTAGATCGCTTGATTATAATAATGCTAAGGTGCAAAATCGAGCCAAATCAGAACTGCGATCGATAATTACTTCAAGAAGATACAATTGATATAATGAAGTCATTGTAAGGACCGATAAAATTAGGTATTGTTGAATTAGTTACTAATTTAGGAATAAATATATGAAAAGAATATTTTCGGGCATTCAGCCAAGTGGTATTTTGCACCTCGGTAATTATCTCGGAGCGATAAAGCAATGGGTGGAAATGCAAGATGAAGTTGATGAAGCAATTTTTTGTGTGGTAGACCTGCATGCAATCACGGTGCCACAGGACCCAGAGAAGCTCCATCAGAACATTTTAAATACGGCAGCAATGTATCTGGCTTGTGGAATAAATCCTGAAAAATCAACAATATTCGTTCAATCGATGCGACCTGAGCACTGTGAGCTGATGTGGATTCTAAACACAATTATAACTCCTGGAATGTTAACACGAATGACTCAATTTAAGGACAAAACTAGTAAAGTAATATCAGAATCAGATAAAAAATTTAATACAATTTCAGATTTGAGTTTAATGAATGCGGAATCTGGTTTATTTACCTATCTTCCTCGATGGATTGATTTTGGTTTACTCACATATCCCATATTAATGGCAGCCGATATATTGTTGTACGGCACTACAGTTGTGCCCGTGGGGGATGATCAAAAACAACATGTTGAATTGGCTCGTGATTTGGCGCAACGATTTAATTCTCGATTTGGAACTACTTTTGTAGTGCCAGAGCCAATTATTAAGAAAGAATCTGCTAGAATTATGGGGCTTGATGATCCGACAAAAAAGATGAGTAAATCCGCAAGTTCGTCGCTTAACTATATTGCAATGACTGATGATGCCGAGACTATTCGCAACAAGTTTAAACGTGCAGTGACGGATTCTGGCAATGAGATTGTTGCACGAGATGATAAGCCGGCAATCAAAAATTTACTAAATATTTTTAGTGAAGTGACTGGAAAGTCGATAACAGAATTGGAATCTGAATTTGCGGGATCTGGCTACGGAGAGTTCAAAATGGCAGTTGCAGAAGCGGTAATTGATTATTTGCGTCCAATCCAAGAAAAATATTTTGCTTTAATAAAGGATGAAAATAAATTAAAAGATATCTTACGAGCTGGCAGTGAGAGAATTGCACCTCTTGCACGGAAGACTTTAGCGGAGGCTCATCAAAAAGTTGGCTTGGGTATTTAAGCCACTTTGTGGAATTTAAAATTTAAAATTTAAAATTTAAAAAATTAATTGAGATTTGATAATTAAAAATTGATCATTTAAAAATATGGATACAATATTTATTAATACAGATGGTGGATCTCGTGGCAATCCTGGAGCCGCTGCGATAGGTGTAGTTTTTGAGAATGAAAAAGGTGAAAAATTTTACAAATACAAAGAATGTATCGGGATAGGAACGAATAACGAGGCGGAGTACAAGGCTATTCTCCGGGCGTTGCAACTGTTATTAAAAAGTAATTGGTTTGCTGAAAATAATTTGGAACACAAAAAAGTAATATGCCGGCTTGATTCTAAGCTTGTTGTCGAACAAATATGTGGCAGATGGAAGATTAAGGAGGATCGTTTGCGACTTTTTGTGACTGAAATTCGTGGCATGATTGACCAAATGCATTTAAATATTTCATTTATTCATATTCCTCGTGAAGAAAATAAGGCTGCTGATGCACTTGTCAACGAAGCGTTGGACGAAGATGTAATCAAAAATAAAACTAATGAAAAAGGGTAACCAAAAAACCTTTATTTATTACTTCGCATGTGTTTTGGTGTTGTTTTTGTTACTTATTTTGTTGAGAAGATTTCTCGATCCAAATATGTCTCAAAAAAAAATATCGATCGTGGGGCAAGCGACAATTAAAGACACCCCAAAAAACGAAGAACTAAGTATTCCTGCGATTATTGTTCCACATCATGATTTAGTTAAAATTGATCGCTCAGAATATATCAAAGAGATATCCCAAAAAATATCTCCGGAAACAATTATCTTAATCTCACCGAACCATTTTGATACAGGAAGTGGAAGCGTTACGACGACCGATAGGATATGGGCTCTTAGTAATGACACAAAGATAAAACCAGCAACAGAGCTAATTAATGAGTTGATCACTCAGAAAATTGCTAGAAGTGAGGATTCAGCTTTTGAACGTGAACATGGTATCTATAATATTTTGCCAGATATTGGTGCCAATTTTCCCAATGCGTCATTGGTGCCAATCATTTTGGACAAAAAAATGACTCAAGATGAAACTAATGTCTTCTCGACTCAGATAAATAAGATTTGTGTTGGTCGTTGTCTACTCGTTGTCTCTGTCGATTGTTCTCATTATCAACCTGGTTCTCTTGCCGAAATTCATGATTCATTAACCTTGCGTGCCTTAAATAATTTGGACGAAGATCTGGCTTGGCAGGCCGAGGTTGACTCTAGGCAATCGCTTCAAGTATTTATCAGGCTAGCTAAATCAAGGAATGCACAAAAGTTTGTATTAAAAGAGAATACAAATTCTGGTAAGATTGCAAATTTATCTGATGTTGAGTCGACAAGCTATATATTTGGTGATTATGAGATTGGCCAAAATGATAAAATAGAAAATGAAGTAAGTTTTATCGTAGCCGGAGACATGATGCTTGATCGTAATATTGATTACAATTTTCGCGATGGGAAAATATTTGATGTACTTGGCGGTATTGGTCAGCGACTATTTTGGGGGACTGATTTATCTTTGGTGAATCTTGAGGGACCAATAAGCGAGAACCCAATATTGCCCAATAATACAAAAGACAATATGATTTTCAATTTTCCGCCCAAGACTACGGATTTATTGAATTGGGCGCACATAAATGCTGCAGGATTGGCAAACAATCATACTCTAAATAATGGTTCTGAGGGATTTGACAATACGAGAAAAGTTTTATCAGCCAAGGGGGTCGCACCAATCGGTTCGGAAAGAAATTTTGATAAAAATACTGTAAATTGCTTGGGTCTGTCAAAAACAAAGATCTGCGTTTTGGCAATTAATACCTTGGAAACCTCGACAAATATCGAATTTGTTATAAAAGAACAAAAAAACAATGGCAATAAAGTCCTTGTATTTCCTCATTGGGGAATTGAATATGATGAAATACACTCTGCGAGCCAAGAACGACTCGCTCACAGCTGGATTGATTCAGGGGCAGATATTGTAATCGGCTCTCATCCGCATGTTGTTCAGGACGCTGAATTGTACAAAGGTAAGGCAATATTTTACTCATTGGGTAATTTTGTATTCGATCAAAATTTCTCTCCACAGACGCAAAGAGGTCTGATTATTGCAGGTAAATTCAAAAATGACTCATTGACTTTGACCCTTTTGCCCATTGTAAGTGAGAAATTTATTCCTCGGTTGGTGACTGGACCGACAAAAGAGAAGATTGTTAATGATTTTCGTAAAATGCTTGGTGCAGAGGCATTGGGTATTAATTACGGATATGATACAATTAGTCTATAAAACATAAAGGAGAACTATGACTAAGCACGACAAGGTAATTTACTCTTTGATCGCCGTTATGGGAATTGTAATTCTGTCTTTATCAGCATGGATCGTTTTGATGAAGGTAGATTTTGATAAAAAAGCTCAAGGGGGCACAAATGTCATCAATATTCAGTCAAATACTAATCTAGAAGTAGGAAATACAAATTCGTCAAATTTGAGCAACCTTAATACGAACGGAAATATTGCAACAACTGATAAGGGCGTCACATATATTACGCCCGAGAAGCTTGGTGACCTGTCTTTATTTAAGAGTGGCTATTTTGTTGGGGATGCTCCAGTTGCTTATTATTTGATTGCTCGTTTGGATAGTGGAAGTCAAATTATTCTCGTGGTGGCGCCACCTGAAGATCCAAGTGGAGATATATATCTCAGATTTTTGAAAACTAATGGAAAATACTACTTTTTGCCAAAATATTCGCCAGGGATTAGCGCTGATACTGAGCCGGCAGATTTCTTGGCAAATTATAATGTATCTACATTTGTTGACGAGCAATCAGTATTTACACAATTGGACTCCCCGGATTCAATCACATTGGATGGTGGAGCGGTGTTGAGAAAGTCTTGGCAGCAAACAACTCTTGATCAACTGGGGGATTATAAAGAAGTTGCGAATAGCCCATATGGTTCAATCTTGGAGGAAAAAACAAATGCTGATGCTAATAGTGAAATCGGTGTTCGGGTATTGTATCTCAAGCATGCTGATAATCTAGTAACTCAATATCGTCTCAAATTTCCTTTTGTGAATGATGACAAAGGTTTGCAATTTGCTTTGCAAAATAATGAAGCAGTTACTTCATATATCGCCCAACTAAGTGCGAGCTGTGGAAACAGAGATGGGCTTTCGTACGCATTGAAAAGTGATATTGCAAGTCGTATTGTGAAGAGCGAAAAAACTACTACCAATGAGGATTTATATAAGATAAAATCATCCGATGACCCGCTTTTAAAGGAAATTTACAATTTTTATAAAATAGGACGAGAACAGGCATCAGTAAGTTATGATGATTTTGCCAAATTAAATCCAGTATTTATATATCGTGACTTTTTCAATGACTATCAAATATTTTTGAGCGCGGATTATGGTGCACTTGCTGAATGTGGGAAGCCGGTTGTGTATCTATATCCAGAAAAAGATATGAATGTAAGTGTGAAAGTTGCTGCGGATATTACTAAGAGTGAGCCTATCTACGGCAATGGTTGGAGTGTATTCGCAAAACCAAACGGACAGATAATTTCTGATGGTAAAGCCTATCCATATTTATTTTGGGAGGGTCAGGGCCAAAAGTATCCTGAAATTAACTCTGGGTTTATAGTTAAAAAAGAAAACTTATCCAATACTATAT
>JBAXQZ010000062.1:0-6259 GCA_037131475.1 bacterium
TAAAAGGACCAGCTACATTGAGGACTGATGGTGCGGTGAAGATGCCACCGACTTGCGCAAATGCACCGGAGCATTGCAACCAAGAAGCCGTCCCCGCAAAGGTACCACTGACGAGTGAGAAGCCACCACTGATTATTAAATTCTTATTTTGAGTAATAGTGCCGGTGTAACCACTATCCATATTGAGCGAATTGATAGTATTTTGAGCAAATGCAGCATCAATAATGGCATCCTTCGTACCAGTACCATTGAACATAATGATGTCAGTACCCATCGGTACTGTGTTGCCAGACCAGTTGGCCGCTTCTGACCAATTGTTTGTATCACCAAAGCCCGTCCAAGTCTTGGCGCCATCTACTGAGATAATAATGGAGAGCGTATGATCTTTATTAATATTATTGAATGTATAAGTTGATGGAAGTGGCTCTCCCTGCGATATTCCATCAACTACTATTGATGAAATGTAAAAAGGCGCTATCCCAGCAAAACTGAACTCCTGCGAACCACCCTTATATATATGTACTAGACCAGACGGCGAAAGTGTACTGTTGGCATTTGAGACTGTAGCGTCAATAGTATAAGTAACAGCATTTTCAACTGCCCCTGGTTGCCAAGCGAGCTTGGGATAATCAACATCATCATCCAACTTCCAAGTCCCCGGGAACGACCAATTATTGGGGTCATCGCTTGCACCAGGCGCATATGTAATATGTTGCTTGAGTTGCTCAGCATCCTTTGCTGCGATCCCTGAAATATCACCATTACTACCTGAATTACTTAGTCCGTTACCGAGCCAATAATTTGAGTCAAATGAGCTTAAATAATCATACCCGACAAAGCCGCCTTTGTAGCTTCCAGCGCCTGTCACCGCTCCGACAGAATAATTGTTTGTAAAGGTTGAGCTATAACTATAAGCAACAAATCCACCAATATTTGAACCGCCAGCAACTGCGCCCCTCGAATAATTGTTTGTAAATATTGAATTAGAAGCATTTGCAATAAAACCAGCGGCATCGTATCCCGCGCTTACATCACCCAAGCTATAAGATCTTTCGATGGTCGCAGAATCAACAGACATAATAAAACCACTCGCGTAACCCTGAGTTGAATTAGCGCTTACGTTCGCCGAACAATCTATAATGCTGCCACCATACATATTGCCAAGAAATCCAGCAACGTCTTCGCCGTCTTCGCTCAATACATTTCCAGAGACATGAATATTTGTAAATGTTGAATTATTTGCATATGAAGCAAGAGCAGCAGCAGCACCGGTGCTATTCGATGCGGATATTTCAACACCTAGATTTAAATTTGAAATAGCCGCATTATTAAGCTCGCCGAATAATCCCGTCCCCCATTTACCAGCGTAATTTGTAACATCAGTCGGAATATACAAATCGCTTATGGTGAAATTTCCACCATCAAAAGTGCCAGTAAAGGGCTTATCGCCAAGGCTATTGTCATAGTATCCAATTGGCTGAAAAGGATAGCCCGTTGCTGACAAGTCTTTTGTCAGTCGATATGAAGCTCCTGGATTTATCCGCATATTTTGGAGTTCGTTCATATTGCAAATCATATATGGATCATCATGTGTACCAGTACCTCCACATTTGATGTCAGATGGCCTATCGACAGCATCCGCTTGCCAAGCAAGTTTGGGATAAGTATTGTTTTCTTCAAGTTTCCAAACATTATTAGCTGTTGGTGGGAAGCTCCAACCCTGAAAAGTATAATGTTGTTTCATTTGCACAGCGCCAACCGCGGATACCCCACCAACATCACCCAAAGGAATAACGCTCCAATTCTGATCATAAGTCGAACCAATATCAGATAAAACACTATTATTTAACCAATAGTTGCTGCTTATGGTGCCACTGCCATAACTTAAACCAACAAAGCCACCGACGGCAGTAGAATTAATACCACCAGTGACGCTGGCCGTGGAATAGCTGTTGGTAATAGTATTGCCATTGTAGCCGACAAAACCGCCGGTCTTAGAAGATCCACTACCGCTTGTAACATTGCCTGTGGAATAGCTGCTGTTTATAGTATCGGCATTGTAACCAGCAAAACCGCCAGTGCTATCAGATCCACTACCGCTTATTACATTGCCCGTGGAATAGCTATTGTTTATTATTCTATAATTGCTACCAACAAAGCTACCCATGCCCCAAGAACCGCTACCACTCGTAACACTACCAGTAGAATAACTGTTAGTTATGGTTCCATCATTTTCACCTACAAGGCCACCTGTAGTACCAATACTACTATTATATGTAGCGTTCACAGTTGAATAGCTGCTATTTATAGTCCCATCATTTTCACCAACTAAGCCACCTACTCGATTAGATCTGTTGCCAATAATACTGCCCGTGGAATAGCTATTCGTTATAGTACCGAAATTGTAACCAACTAGACCACCGATACTATCGGTATAATCACCGGCCGATATATTAATATTGGTCAAGCCAATATTTTTGATAATTGAAGAAGTTTGATCGTAAGTACCAACAGTTCCAAATAAGCCAGACATTTCATTACCATCAGGAATATTAATCGTCAAATTATCAATTGTTTTACCGTTACCATCAAAGTTACCAGTAAACTGTCCAACATAATTATTGCCATCCCAATACTGCTGACCAATCGGCTGGAAGTCAACACCGGTAGCGTTTAAATTGTCTACCAATTTGTATGATTTGGATAGACTCTCCGCATTAGTTCCCATTGCCTGCAGACAATCCATTGAGTCAATTTCGATAGGATCAGCAAGAGTTCCAGCATGATTACCTGCAAAAGCACAAGTGCCGGCTTCGGCCTTGACACTCTTTGGCTTGTCGAGAAATGAAAAAGTACAAATGACTGCGATGAGGACAACAATTGAGATAAGAAGTGCTATGCTTTTGGGGCGATGCAAATTGGGTCCACCCTTAATATATAAGTATGTTTTCTTCATGGTAGGAGTGCTAGAGAAAATATTTTTGTGGTCATGAAAAGATATAGAGCGTGCTTGCCCAAAACATTTTCTGACTGATGATAAGAAATCTTTAAATATCAACTTTCCCTCTCCAAGGATAATATATAAAGCAATTAGTAGATTTACCCGTTCAATTTACAAAAAAGTGCACAATTTCTACTGCTATACACATTGTAACACACAAAGCGGTATGAATAGTATCAAAATTATTAAAATGATTTTCAATAATTTGTTAGTCTAGAATTATATAAAAAAGTAAACCAATTTGCACTGGGCACAAGCTAATTACTAGATCGAATGCCATAAAAGATACTAAGAAATTGGCAATATAAAATTTGCAAGCTTGTCAAGATACTTAATAGTGAATAAAGAATTATGAATTATGAATTATGAATTATGAATTGTGAATAAATATGATTAAGATCTCTCCACCGACTTCGTCGAGTCGAGATGACAGTCAGCATTAATATTATTTATTCTTCGACTCCTTGGGGCACGAGGGTGGAGAAGTCTGAGACTCGAGGGAAGCTTCTCTTGATAAAATAGTTCTCCACCTGCAAGAACACAGAGTCGAACAATAAGCGTGTGAGGCATCATAAACAAAATGACATCGCGGGGTGCGACGTCATTTTGTTTATATTGAGAACAATACTATTCTTTAATACGATCGCCAGCTAGGGCTTTGGCTTTGGCCTCGAGAGCTGCTTCTTCTTCAGCCTTTTTGGCTGCTTCAGCCTCAGCTTCCTTTGCCTTTTCTTCAGCTAGTCGGGCTAGTTCCTGCTCAGCAGATTCTTCTTCCCAAACTTTGTGATCATGATTGAGATCTTTCAATCTAGCATATTTACCTGTCAATTCGCGCATATAGTAGAGTTTGCTTCTACGAACTTTGGATTGCTTGGTGCGTTCAATCTTGACGATTCTAGGACTGTGGAGAGGAAATACTCTTTCAACACCAATACCAAACGACTCTTTGCGGACAGTGAATGTGCCGTCAAGCGACGTGCCATGTTTTGTCGCGATGACAAGGCCTTCGAAGACCTGTACGCGCTCTTTTACGCCTTCTTTAACCTTGATATGTACTCTGACAGTGTCACCAGTATTTACATCAGGAACATTCTTTTTGACATATTTTTTTAAAATTGCTTCCATAGTCGCCTTTATAATATTTATTTCTTTACAATTACTTTTTCAGATGGGTCGACATGAACAAACATGCGCTTCTGCTTGTTGCCAGTAAAAGCAACGACTCTTTTTTGTTGAAATTTGACAATTCCATCAACTTCCGCAAACAAAGTGTCATCGCCACCAATCTCAACATTTGCGCCTGGATGATACTTTGTACCACGTTGTCGGATGATGATCTCGCCTTTTCCAACGCGTTGATCACCAAAAACTTTAACGCCTAAGCGTTGTGCCTGTGAATCTCGACCTAGCCGGGTACTACCAGCCGCCTTTTTATGAGCCATATTATTCCCTGATTTTAATTTCTATCAATATTATCATTTATATATGTGAACAATGCGATTTCTCTTTTGACAACTTGATAATCTCGTCCATACAAAAGTGACCGCTGTTTAACAATATAACCGATTTTTTTGATTTCGTCAACACTCTTGGCAAGGAGACTATACTTTCGACCATCAACCGCTTCGACAAGAGGGAATACAATACAGAAAGTAGCGCTTTTGATAGTATTTTTTCCAGTATCAGAGTTCATAAATTTCGCAACATTCTGAAAAAAAGCTAGATATAGTTCGTAAATCTTGCGATATTCACCAGCGATGGCGTTTTCACTCGGCTTGAATTTCTTGGGTTCTCCTAGGTAAGGCTCGCCGACGAAAACAAGATTTTGATATTTGGTAGCTATTTTTTCCAAATACTTAATGTATTCATCACTAGTAGCATCAAATTGCATAACGTCAGAAGATATACTACTATCAGAAATTTGAAATTTTTCATTACTTTTTAACCAGTCAATATTGACCTTCGTGTCATCTACAGCTTTAGCTGAGATATCACTACCAAAAACATTGAAACCTTCAAGCAAAGCCTCAATTAACACATTACCGGAGCCACAAAAAGGATCGATTACGATCGTGCTCTTGCGATCAACTTCAAAAACTTGCTCAATGTTTTCTGCCGATTGACATTGATCGTCTATCAGCCCACGACCCTTGCCCAAAGCCAGATTTATCATCATCCGCGCCAATTTGGGTGGCAACATGCCAGAACGTTTATCGCCCCGTGGCTTGCCATAGTCGCGAAGTGACCAACCATTTGGATCACTCACCGCAATCAATTCACCGAGACACATCTTGCCATTATCCTTGAACAAACCAAATTCAAATCCCTTGCCGATAAGCTTATTACCGACAATCATCGCACTTGAAGCTTCCTTGTCATCGCGAAGCTCAATAAATCGTGTTGAAATGCCGACAAACTTTGATTCCTTTTTGACGCCAAAACCCAATTTGTTAATACCATTAATATTATACTCAGGGACAAACGACGACAATGAAAAGTCAATTTTCTTCGATAGATTCGTCGAATTATCTAGATGTATTTGAAATCTCTTGGTAACATGTTTCGCGATAGTCGTATTACAAACATTTAGCTCGTATATTTTCGTAGTACCAGCCAAAATATTCATCAAATTTGCTACTTTTTCACGGCTAGCAACAATATTGATGTTCGCACAATTATCAGCTACACTCAAAATGCGCCAATCACAAAAGAAACGAGGCAAGACTGCTCGTATCTCTTCAAGACACAATTCAACTTCACGACCCAAGACAAAGATATAATTTTTGGACTCGATATTCATACAAAAACTATATCATAAATCAAAGGCATTGTCGATTGGCAGAAAATATTGGGGAATTTCATCATTCCCATTTATTGCTCGACTCTGTGTTCTTGCAGGTGGAGAACTAACTCTTCGGTACCAACTTCCCTGACTGACGGTAGACGGTGGAATCTTTAATCACAAATAGCCACCAGATCCTGAAATAAATTCAGATGACGAACAGAGCAAAAGATGATTGACTATCCCATAGATTATCGGATCCCATTCGACTGTCGCTGAGGGCGTGAGTGTAATCGAACCGCAAGTCCGATAATGACAGAATATTGTGTGTCATCCCGTACTGTAAGCATATGAAACGGGATCTTGCGCTATAGTAATTAAGATTCCTGGTCTCAAGTGGCAGCCAGGAATGACAAAATGATTATCTGTACAATTATCTGTTATCTGAGCGATCTGTATTTAGTATGTTATTCATT
>JBAXQZ010000063.1:0-6155 GCA_037131475.1 bacterium
GGGGGGTTGGAGTCGTTAGAGGATAGGGGGACGACTTCGGAATGAGTCCCCCTGTCTTCTAACATAAATATAATATACTAAAGATAAATCCAATTTATATTTATATATCTATATATAAATCGGGCTTTGGGGCTAAAGAGCAAAGGAGGACTGTCTATCCCATAGATTATCGGATCAAGTCCGATAATGACAAACGGCGAAATGTAAGTGAAATTATACCGCTGGTCCCGAGAATGACAGACATAATTTATAATTTATAATTTATAATTTATAAATTATAAATTAATAAGTTTTCTCCTTTGGCCTGTATTGCAATGCCTCGGCAATGTGGCTTGGCTTGATTGTCGGGGCACCCTCGAGATCAGCTATCGTACGTGCCAATTTCAACAATCGATGATAAACTCTGGCAGACAACTTCATCGATTCGACAGCCTTGGCCATAATCTGCTCAGCATCCTTCTCAAGCTTGCAATATTCTCTCACCTCACGCGAACTCATCTCAGCGTTTGTCTTGATTTTCACTTTTTCAAAACGTTTTTTCTGCAGTGCCCTAGCGCTTTCAATTCGTTTTTTAACATTCTCTGAGCTTTCAGCCTTCGTAACATCAGCCAATTTTTCATACTTCACCCTAGGTACTTCAATATGAATATCAATACGATCAAGTAAAGGTCCTGATATTTTCTTCTGATAACGAATTATCTGACTTGGCATGCAGGTACATCGCTTCTCTGGGTCAGACATAAACCCACACGGACAGGGATTTTGAGCCGCGACCAGCAAAAATTTGGCAGGGAAAGTGATACTTCCCGTTGCTCGAGAAACCGTCACCACCCCATCCTCAAGTGGCTGGCGCAATGCCTCCAAAACATTCCTCGGGAATTCTGGAAACTCATCCATAAACAATATACCTCGATGGGAGAGTGATATCTCCCCTGGCTTTGGCCACTGGCCTCCACCGATGAGCGCTACACTAGAGGTAGTATGATGAGGTGAGCGAAAAGGGCGATCAATCACTAGATTCTCTCGAGACAAAACGCCTGCCACAGAATGAATCTTAGTCACCTCTAGAATCTCATCTTCATCCATTTCAGGCAAAATAGTCACAATACTTCGCGCCAACAATGTCTTGCCAGACCCCGGTGGCCCTGAGAGCAATATATTATGATTTCCCGCGGCAGCAATCTCCAGCGCCCGTTTGGCCTGCTCCTGCCCACAAACATAGGCAAAATCATACTGCGAATCCTCCACTTTTTTCTGCTCTCTGACTTCAACTTTGTAGCTAACAATCAGCTTCTCACTGCGCAAATGAGCGATTAGCTCCATCAGAGTTTTGACAGGCATTACCTCAATTCCCTTGATCAGAGCGGCTTCGTCTTTGTTTATTTCAGGCACAAAAACGCGCTCATATCCCTGCTCTTTTGCAAACATTACAATCGGTAAAATCCCATTGACATGCCGAAGCTCGCCGTTGAGTGAGAGCTCACCAATAAATAGCGCTTTCTTGAATTCATCAAGATTATCCACCTGTTCACTCGCCACCAATATGCCCACTGCCATTGGCAGATCGAAGCTCGGCCCCTCTTTCTTGACATCAGCAGGCGCCAAATTGATAGTCAGCCGGTGTTGCGGAAATGAAATATGAGAATTGCGCAAAGCAGCACGGATACGCTCCTTGCTTTCATCAATTGCTTTATCAGGTAGGCCCACAACCGTGAATGAAGGCAACCCCAGACCAATGTCAACCTCGACTTCAACCAGATAAGAGTCCAGCCCAATCGTGGCCGCAGAAAAAATCTTTGCTACTTTATTCATCAACCCCTCCAATGTAATAGAATCGATTTAAAAAAATATTTATTATTAAAAAAATACAAAAGCATAAAATCTTATTTAAATATTAACAGAATAAACAAAACATTGAAAATGCAAATGCTGAATAATCAATCTCTGCGCTCAAAAGTATTGACAGATGGGAAAAATCGGTATATAGTCTCGACACAACTCTGACTCCGCGAGCAGAGAAAATTGTAGAGGAGGGAAATCGATGAAATATCGAGTCCGACTTTTTCTCGCACTTTCGATAGTGCTTCTGTTTGTCCCTGTTGCCACCCAAGCATTCGTGCCTAGCCCACAGCTAGTCTGGTGCCGTAAGGACAATTATGGACAAGCAGTAATGCCGCCCTTGCCGATGAATTTCCGAGGTGAATTCATCGCTCCCCCTGGCATTAGCGTACTTCCAGTCATTCTCTGGTCTGCGCCGATATGTATCAACCAGAAAATGCAGATTTCCGCGATCCAGATCGACGGAATAAACAATGCAGGTTGTTCTGCGTCAACAGCAGGGCCGATCACAAGTTGGGACACCAACACTGTTGGTAAATTTCTATTCTATGGGATTGTTTACAATGAGCGCACAAAGAGCAATCCCACAAGAGTGATTTGGAATGTATCGGCACGTTTAACAACGATGGTTGATGGCGGATTAATCTTTTGCGATAGCCAAGGCAGATTATTCCCAATGATAAACGGTAATATCCAGGTAAACCCTGGCCGGCAAATTGTCATCAAACCGATTTACAACACCGAGCCCGTAAACATCGCCATCAAAGATATGGCGACCACTTGCTTTCCATCCCGCCTGAGCACAGGTACACATACCGTTTATATGAGAACACCCGACGGCCGCGTCGGCCGAGAGTACAAGCTGACAATCAAATAATTTTTTCACGATTGTCAAAAGGACAAGAGACCCGCCTCATTTCGAGGCGGGTCTTTGATTTTTAGTTACACAGATTATTATTTATTTTTACAGTCCAAAGAGCATGAACAATTGCTCAACATCTCGACATCAATCGCAAACTATGGTATGAAGTAAGAACAATGCAATTACGATTGTATTGAATCAATCTGGAGGAGGTATTCCCGATGGATAAACTTGCTTTGGTTCCAACGCTAGAATCAAAAATATCCGATCTGCTACAAGGGTTAATGGATAAGAACAAGCCCAATATCGAGAAAAGCATCATAATTGGCACAATCTGCCAGTATGAAGGCGCCGACGGTATTCTCCTTGACTTCTTCTATACCGAGCAAGATTTGAGCAAGAAAATAGTTATTGCCACCGCCTTGCTGGCATATGACAATGGTCTATCGATGAGGAGCTTCATTTATGCCAATAGAGACAATGATGAAGTTCGAGATCTCGTTGCAAGAATGAGTTGTCTTGTGCCAACACAAACGCCATCAGAGAGAAAGAAAATTGAATTTCCTTTCAATCTGTGCTTCATCATTAAGCTCTGGCGGATCTCCGAACAAAAAGATGCTAATGGCCATAAAGCACGTTGCATCCTCGGCGAACTGCATGTTAGCAAAAGAGCTGGCGTTTATTATTATCGCAATCGGCAAATCTGCTAGCAGCTGCCGGCCTCAACATCAAGCCACCCCGATATACTGGGGTGGCTTTAACTTTAAAAATACTGCAGTGACCATTTAGCATTTTACAAAAGACTCGTCAATACCCCACGGGCTTGACCGCATATTTCGAGCGTGATAGATTATAATGAGATTAGAATAGACTAATATGAAGCACGAGGATTGCATGAAAAGTAGTTTGATTTTTTCTTTTACACTAATCGGCAAAGTCGGCCTGACTACCGCCATCCCCCTTGTTGCTTTTGCCTTCATTGGCCGTTATTTTGACCAAAAAATTGGTCACGGACATTATTTCTTACTTCTTGGCATGGCATTCGCGACTATTATCGTTTATTTCTCGATCAAAAAATTAGTCAAAGAAGCGATCGAGAAATTCGACAATTTGAACAAAGATAAATGATATTTCATTAAGTTTTTCAAAATTCATTTGCTCCGTTATTATTCATAATTTCGTTGGAGATATTGTCAGAAATGGAAATCAGTCTTGCCGCCGAAAAAATTGCTCATATTGGTTCATTGCCAATTACCAATTCGATGCTCACTAGCTGGGTCGCGACTATTTTTCTAGTTACCATCGCATACTTCGCTACTCGCAAAATGTCCATCAAGCCCTCCGGAATTCAAAATACCATGGAACTAATTGTCGAAATGCTCCTCAATCTAGTTGATAGCGTATTTCAAAATATGCAACAAACAAAGAAATATTTTCCCTTTCTAGCAACTATTTTTCTCTTTATCATTACCAACAACTGGCTGGGCCTGCTTCCCGGAATTGGCTCAATAGGCTTACACGAGACTCATAATGGCAAAGAAATTTTCGTACCACTCTTTCGTGGGGGCAACGCTGACCTCAATACCACACTAGGACTAGCGATATTAACGATAATTTTGGTCCAAATTTTTGGTATCTTGGCCATCGGCTTCTTCAAATATGGCGGTCGCTATATCAATTTCAAAAGTCCCATTGATTTCTTCGTTGGACTCCTCGAGATTATCGGCGAATTTTCCCGCATTATCTCCTTCTCATTCCGACTTTTCGGCAACATCTTCGCTGGCGAAGTCCTCCTCGCGGTCATCAGCTGGTTACTTCCCTACATCGGCCCCATCCCCTTCTACGGACTTGAGATATTCGTTGGCTTCATCCAAGCGTTGGTCTTTACCATGCTCGCCATGGTCTTTATCAAAATGGCCATCACCGATCACAACGCAGAAGAACACGCACATTAGAATAATATCATTTAAAATTAAAAATAAATTTATAAAGGAGTTTTTATGGAACCAGAAGCAGTATCTTCCCTCGCCGCCGCTATCGCTATCGCAGTCGGCGCAATCGGACCAGCAATCGGCATCGGTATGATCGGCTCAAAAGCCGTTGAAGCAATCGGCCGCAACCCTGAAGCCGCTGGCAAAATCCAAGGTCCGATGATATTGACCGCCGCTTTCGCCGAAGCTGTCGCTATTTACGCCCTTGTCATTGCCCTGATCATCAAATTTGTATAAATGCAGTTAAGTAGCGAGCGATTTCGCCGCTACTAAGTGCATTTACATAGCAACAGACAACGGATGATACAAATTTACAGATTGTGGAAATCATTTTATTCGCATAATTCGTATTATCTGTGATCTGTCATTTAGTAGTAAAATTTTTCAAAGGAGAATATGGAAGCCCTAGGCATCGACTTAAAGCTTATAATCGCGCAACTTGTAAATTTTGGTATTTTGCTATTTTTGCTCAACAAATTCCTCTACAAACCGGTCATCAATATGCTCGATGAACGCAAGAACAAGGTTGAAGTGGGTATCAAGGACGCAGAAAGCGCCAAAATAAATCTGGAAAACGCCGAGGGTGAAGCGACAAAAATCATAGCTCAGGCAAAGGTTGACGCTTCTGAAATTCTCAAAAACGCTCATACTCAAGCCCTCAACGAGACTTCCGCCACAATCAAAAAAGCAAACGATCAAGTCGATCGCTTGATTGAAAATGCAAAAGATGAAGCCGGAAATATGAAGAAAAAAGCACTGATCGAAGCGAAAAGCGAAATTTCAGGACTAATCGGCCTCGCTTTAGACAAGGTTATTAGCGAAGAATTATCCAAGGATCAAAAAGAAAAATTAACAGCCAAAGCTCTTTCCGAGCTCTAGGCATACTAATTACAGATTGCACAGATAACAGATTTTAAACAGATCTGTAACCGTGAAGCGGCCATCTGTAATTAGCGAAATCTGTAATCAGTATGAAATGAAAATATTATGAAGTATTCCCCCCAAATTTATGCCCAGACGCTGATCGAGGCTGTCAAAGATTCCAAGGACTGCAAAGCTGCCGCCAAGAACTTTTGGCATTTGCTCAACAAAAACAATCAGGGCAAAGACTTGGATAGAGTCATCGAAGCGCTTGACGAAGAATCCGCCAAGCTCAATCACAAGACTTTTGTAAGAGTTTATTCCAATACCAAATTAACCGATATTGAAACCCAGCAAATTACCGCCAAACTTATCAAGAAGGGTTTCGCGAAGATCACAATCAAAAATATAATCAAAAATAATATCATCGGTTATATCGTCAAGATTGAGGACAATATTATCGACCTCACTCTCGAAAACAAAGTCGAAAAATTAAAAAAGGTATTAACCAAGTAATATAAATTTATAACAAATTGATAATTGAAAATTAATTGGTCATTGATAATTGACATTTGACACTTAACCATCACGGGGTATATAGG
>JBAXQZ010000064.1:0-6057 GCA_037131475.1 bacterium
ATTATCAATAAATTATAAACTCAAAATATCAAATCCGAAATATCAAACAAATTCTAATTTTTTAAATCCTAAATGCACTTGCCCCTCTCCTTTCGAAGGAGAGGCTGGGTGAGGTTAAATTCTAAAATACCCTTTGTCATTCTGAACGATGAAAGCTAGAGTGAAGAATCTAGCTGTGCGTTCTATTTCCCAAACGAGCCCTAGCTACCGGCTCTAGATCCTTCGATACCTCAGGATGACATCACATTATTCACCATTCACTACAAGCTACAAAACAAACTACAAACCACAAACTACAAACTGCCAACTACCAACTGCCAACTAATTTCAAACATTAAATCGAAACACTACCACATCGCCATCTCTCATTATATACGTTTTTCCCTCGGTTCGCACCAGGCCTTTGGATTTCGCGCCTGGCCAGCCATTGTTATCGAGCAAGTCCTGCCAATTGACGACTTCGGCTGCGATGAAACCTTTTTCAAAATCACCGTGGATGACGCCTGCGGCCTGTGGCGCACTATCACCCTGATGAATGGTCCAGGCTCTTGTCTCGATCTCCCCAGTGGTGAGATATGTCTGCAATCCGAGCATTTTGTAAGCTTCTTTAATCAGAATATTCAAGCCTGAATCTTTGATACCTAGAGTTTCGAGGTATTCAGCTCGATCGTCATCATTAAGCTCATTGAGCTCAGATTCGATTTTTGCGCTGATATACATAAATTCAATTGCAAGACCTTCCACCTTCAATTTTTGGCTTCCATCGGCAATCTGGTCTTCTGAGCAATTCGCGATGTAGAGAATTGGTTTTTGAGTCATGAGTCCAAGTCCCTTGAGCGCATCACTCTCTTGTTCGGTCAGTGCAGCCTCACGAGCATTTTTGCCCTCGTTGAGTAGCACCTCTATCTTCTTGAGTCCAGAGAAGATATTCTTGGCTTCCTTTTTGCCAGTTTTGAGCTCTTTCTCGACAGATTGCAATCTTTTCTCAACGACTGACATATCAGCAAGTTGAAGCTCTGTTTCGATAGTATTGATGTCGTTTAGGGGATCAATATTGCCCTCTGTATGGACCACATTTTCGTCCTCAAAAAAACGAACGACCATACCGATGGCATCACATTCGCGAATATGGGAGAGGAATTGATTGCCCAAGCCCTCGCCCTTCGATGCACCACGTACAAGGCCCGCAATATCGACAAATTCCACCACCGCGGGCACGATTTTCTTTGATTTTGATAAGTCAGCCAATGGCTGTAATCTTTCATCTGGCACCTCGACAATACCAATATTGGGCTCTATTGTACAAAAGGGATAATTCGCCGCCTCAGCATGAGACCCTTTGACAAGAGCATTAAACAAAGTAGATTTGCCAACATTTGGCAGTCCCACGATCCCAATTTTTAAACTCATATTATTTCCAAAATTATTTCCCCTCTTAATTTTATTTCCTCCCCTGCCTGAGGGGAGGCTAGGTGGGGTGGGAGAGATAGGTATTTACTCCCGTTTCCTTCAATATTTTTCAAGCTCAATTATATCACAAAAATTCCCATCTCTCAATACAAAAAAAAGCCAGACCGCTAGTCCAATCGAACAATCGATCTTCTATTGGAATCGCCTCATTAGCTATTCTAAACCTAGTCCTTCCATACGCTTTGCATCAAATCGCCATGGAGGTTGTTATTTTTTATGATCTGGTCTACATCATTTTTGTTTACAATAGTCTTAGAATTGGAAGTCTCAATCCACCTTTCAAGGGTTTTTTTCTGCGCTTGATGATCGACGTCATAGATCTTTGCTTTCAGCTTATTTTCTTTCAGCAATACTGCTGCTTGCATCGCACCTGTGTACATAAGGCACCAAGTTAAAGCAATATCTTCGTCTGGAACTGCATTTTTTTCTCGATCAAAATTTAATGGATACCCTCCGTTAAGAATATCAATATTTAATTTTTCATTTACTACAGCATGACGAATGTCAAATGGTCTATCTGTTGCTTGCGCTATTTTTAATAGAGAAGCAAATTCAACATCAGCGGATGATGCGCTCGCTAGTATCTTATGTCCCGAGACTCGATCAAAAGCAATTCCTTTGAGCGAATCTTTACCAGTCGTACCAATGATTAAATCAGCTTGGTTGAGCAGGTCATCAAGGGAGGAGCAACTCTCAATCATAGCATTTGATAATATATTCGGATTTGTATCATAAAAAATTACTTTGTGCCCTAATTTATTTAGTTTTTCTGCCGCAGATAACCCAATACTCCCCATGCCCAAAATCCCGATTTTATACTTAGGGGAAACATATCCTAGTCCGGCGAGTTTATTGATTATGGACTCGCCAATAAATATTGATTCAACAGTCTTCTTGATTCCGCTTGATGCAACGCTTATAATTGGGGGAATCTTAATGTGACTATTTTCTACACGTGTGATACCTCGCTGAGTTTGCTCCACGCCAGCAATCGAGATACCTTTTAGCTCGCGCCAGGGGATAGAATGCCAGAGATCGCCACCATCATCAATGACCAAAAGTCTTTTGAAACTATTAACTTTTTGTTCCTCAATAATTTTCGCCCACAAAATATCAATGCTTTTTTTGACTGAAAATTCATAAGGCATACCAGGCTCCATTTGAACCTGAACAATTTCACAGCCAGCTTGTACGAGGTCATTGTAAGTATCTTTGACCGTTGAATATGGCTTTTCTAACACATATATTTTCCCAAAATCAGTTAGATATGAGAGATGACGGAAAAAGGGGAAACTATTTGGCAGTAGATGGGTATGAATCACAATAACATGATCGGAGATTCTTGATTTTGTAGTATGATCGGCAACCCAGTCAAGGAGTGGCATATTGGTTATCGGTTGTGGTACGCGATCAGTTCTCGCTAAGTTAACCAAATAATCATCAAATATTTTAGCTTCTTGATCTGTTGGTCTCAGGCTTTGGGCGCTGAAATATAAAATTTGAGTTTCTGAGCTTGTTTTAAGAGTCCAGTCGCCAATTTCACGTTTCTTTCCTGTTAGTATCCAGTCACTCGTCTCGAATAGGCCAATAAAATCTCCTTCAGAAAGATGCTTTGTTGCTTTTCCGCCCTTGGTCACTATGACATCACCTTTTACGATATAACCGAGCGGAACTTCGGCGTAGCTAAAATCATTATCGGATGCAAGATAAGGACTGCCAATTTTGCCATTATTTACGATGATTTTATTTTTCGGATAATTTACAGTTATCAAGCCTATATTCAGGTTTGTGTTTAAATTATCAAAATAAGTCATCAAAGTGTGTGTGTTTGAAGCCGCAAGTGGGAAAAGGGCCTTTTCTTCCATACAGACCTTTTTCAATAATAAGCGAATTTCAAGAACACTTATTTTATTAATCTCTTCAAATGTAGATATATTAATCATAAGATTATAATAGACCAAATATATATTTATTTAAATAGAAGTAGCAGCTAATTATGACCGAGCAAAAGAGAGTTTGAGACTTTCTCTCAATAGGGCTTTGCAAGATCGTCTTTTTTTGACTGAAATCATCATTTGCTCAATATTGCTAATAGGCGTAAAAAGTGGTATGGTTCGGGTGGCTAAGGTATCTGGGCTCGACGCTTGGATAATACCAACCTTAGCAAATGGTAAAGGAGAAAAGACGATGGAGACAAAAGAACGCATTATCGTCGCGCTGGACACACAAGATGTCAGCAAAGCCTTTGAGTTGGTAAATACTCTCAAGGGTCAGGTCGGAGGCTTCAAGATCGGCCTCGAGTTCATCACTGCGCTTTTTGCACAGCTGATGATGGAGAAGGACGAGAAGAAAGCGAAGCAACAACTCGATGAGGCACGAAGCCTTTTTGGTCTCATCGGGGGAGATCTGTTCTACGACGGGAAATGGCACGATATTCCGAATACACTCAGAGGTGCGACGGAGGCTATCGGAATCCTTTCCCCCAAGTACTTCAACGTTCACGCGTCTTCGGGGCTGGCAGCGATAAGCGCTGCTGCCGAGAAAAAGGGAAGTTCCAAGCTACTGGTCGTGACAGTCCTCACTTCCTTTGACGAGATTGATTGCAACCTCGTCTATGGAGCACCGAGCCAGGCAAAAGTCATCCAGTTTGCTCGCGATGCAAAGCTTGCAGGTGCTGACGGTCTCATCTGTTCACCGCAGGAGATAGCGGTCATCCGTAGTCGTCCTGAGCTGAATACTCTGATGTTAGTCACGCCAGGTGTTCGTCCCGCGGGAGCAGGCAAGGATGATCAGAGACGCACATTGACCCCTGGTGAAGCGATCAAAGCAGGCGCAGACGCCCTTGTCATTGGTCGCCCGATTACTCAACCGCCTGGAATTGGCACTCCTCTCAATGCCGTCAAACAAATCGTCGATGGGATTAACGCCATATAATGACAGGCAATTCCCGCTCAGAATCACGGGAATGAACAATCTATCGCTGAGGTAGCCCAAGCTACTGGCGAGAAGGAGAATTAAATGGATTCACGAGAGGAAAAAATTCGAGAAATTGCGAATCAAAGTGGGGCTTTTCTCACAAACACCCATGTGGTATATGCCTCTGACAAACATGGCTCGGCATATGTGCTCAAGGACGCTCTATACGTTGACCCTAGAGTGGTTGCTGATCTCTGCGCCGATATGGCTCTACACTTTTACAAAAATGGTATCGGTGTTGACTATGACGTAGTAGTCGGCCCCGAGAAAGGTGGGATCATCCTGGCACAATGGGTGGCGTATAACTCCGTTTACCGACATCGTCATAATGACAATGTAATCAAGGCTGTGTATGCGGAGAAGGAAACCGAAGCAATCTACAAAAACGAAGAGAACCATACAATCCGTATATGTCTCATGAGGGACCATGGCTATATGTCGACGGTCGACCTCAAACCTGGTCAAGTCATCTACAGAGACACTGGCAAATTCGTGTTCAAGCGTGGCTACGGCGATCTGGTCGCAGGAGGGAAGAAGGTCCTTGTGGTCGAAGACGTGCTCACCACTGGTAGCTCGGTGAAGAAGGTGGTCGAAGCCGTTCGAGCCATCGGAGGAGAAGTGGTGGGTGTGGCTGCTCTCTGCAATCGCGGAGCGGTAACTGCCAAGGATATCGGCGACGTTCCTGAGCTGTTCAGTCTCATGAACATCTCCATGGAATCCTGGGACGCCTCCGAGTGTCCACTCTGTGCCGCTGGAGTCCCCATCAATACAACCGTCGGCAAGGGACAGGCGTTCCTAGACCGACAGAGAAAATAACCTACAATAGAATAAGAACCAGGCCCACCACTGCAAACTGCAGCGGTGGGCCATTTAGTTCTAGCCAAATAATAAAACCCAACGAAACACCAAATATTTTCTTATGAACGCAAATATATTATCAAAATGATAGATTACTCAATGTTTGCAAAAATTAAAAAGTGGCAAGTCATCCTGACCTGCCACTGTGTCCTATTTGATTTTGCTGCATTTGAGGGAACCGCCATCTTCGATGAAGCGGAATCCTTCGCAGCTGCCGAGTTCCTTCTCGGCTTTTTCACCTTTGCATGCATCAACGGCCATCTCGATGAATGGAGAGTGACCGAATACCAGTCCGCGCGCGCCTTCCGGCATCTCGTCCATGAGGGACTGGATGGTGGCTAGCAGCTCTTCGCAGAACTGCTGGTAGTCGTCCCCGAGACATTCTCGGGCGGCGGCAATATTGTCGCCTTTTTCTCCGCGGGCTGCCACGAAGCCAACATCAAGGATCTTTTGAAGTTGATCCTTGTTGCCGAGGCCAGGATTAGCCTTGTGTAGTCGCTGAGGTTTAACGCCTCCATAGACTACCACTGCCAGGGCAGACTCTGCGGTGCGATCGATGGCGCTACCGCAGAAGATGTCTGTGATATCGCCGGGATTGGCGATCACGCAGCCCAGTTTCTTCAGGCCGTCATCGCTTAGATGTTCGCCGGATTTATCTGAGTGACGGCGCACTTCGAGGATTTTCATTTTTCGCTCCAGTACCTTCCAATTGCTGAAATTAAGAGGCGATGCTCTTGACAATTGGAATATAAC
>JBAXQZ010000065.1:0-5980 GCA_037131475.1 bacterium
ATTGGTAAGTTCTGTAGTTGTTTCGCAATGTGGTTGCGCTCACGCTTGTGACGGGATTCCGGGTCTCACGCTTTCAGCCCGGAATGACACCCCCATTTTTAAATTTTAAATTTTAAATTTTAAATTACTAAAGTTCTTCTTACTCAAATATCTCCTCAACCGCTTTCTTGATCTCCTCCGGATCGACTGCTTTCTCGATCTTACTTTTTGGTTCGGCGATGGTGCATTTGACTTGGCAATTATTGCCTGTCACTTCACAGATTATTTTTTCCAAAAATTGGCTATTTTTTGTTTCCGAAATCTTATCTTTGTGGAAGGCAAACTTAACACTGAGATTCACCAATTCGCTTGTGACCTCCAATGGCTTGGCGTCACGCAATAGAGCGGCTAGAGAAGTATTTTCCTTCTTGATCTCGTCGACTATCCGTGACCACAAATCATCAGTCATCTCCCAGACCGGCACAGCTACTTTGCCAGTATTTACCTTCGGTTCTGACTTATTTTCGCTAGCCTCAACAGTCTCATTTTTGTCCTCAATTTTGTCGGATTGTTTGTCGCCTTTTTCAGCTTGCAGTTTACTACTAGTAGCCGGCATCTCCACTTTTTTGTCATCAATTTTTGCCGAAGGAACTTCTTGAGGCGAGATATCTTTTGCAGGTTTTATTGAAGAAATAGTTTTCTCTATCTCAGTCGAAATGGTACTCTTGTTTTGCTCAATCGTTTTTGGAGTTTCGGAGATTGGGACTTGATTCACTTTTGCATTATTATCAATATTCAATGCTGAAGCCTCCACTACGGCCATCTCCAACGGGAGGATCGGGTATGAAACATCCTTCAACATATTGCCCGCTTCAACAAAAATCTTGATCAATTTATTGAGCTCGACAATCGTAGTTTTCTCTATCAGCGAGGACATCCTCGATATATTTTCCTTGGTATCATCAAAGAGTTCCACGCGAGAAACAGACATCAACATCATCTTGCGCAATGAAGCAATGATTGATTTATTAAACTCGACCATATCAGAACCGTCGACGAAAAGCGCACGGGCGATTTTTAATCCCTCCTCCGGATTGTTATCAAAAATCGCCCCCAGAAACTGGAACACCTCCTCAGATTTTGGAATCCCTAGAATATTTCGTGTTTCAACAATGGTTAAATTATCTTGCAGCGACGCTGCTTGCTCAAGCAGACTGAGAGAGTCGCGATGCCCACCCTCCGCCGCCAATGCAATCAAGTCCAAGGAATCATCATCAATCGTAATTCCCTCGGATTTTGCTACATATTTCAGATTCTTGATGATCTCGTCTTTTGTCGCACGATGAAAATCGTATCTTTGCGCTCGAGACAATATTGTCGCCGGAATCTTCTGTACCTCAGTCGTGGCCATAATAAAAACAACATGCGCTGGTGGCTCTTCAAGCGTTTTTAACAGTGCATTAAAAGCGGCTTTTGATAACATGTGGACTTCATCGATAATATAAACCTTCTTGGCCGATCGTGTCGGTGCCAATCGAGCTCGTTCGATAATCTCACGCACATCATCAACACCAGTATGCGAAGCCGCATCAATCTCCATGATGTCAACACTGCGGTTCTCAGCGATATCCTTGCAACTCTGACA
Organism: bacterium; assembly: GCA_037131475.1. Taxonomy (GTDB): domain Bacteria; phylum Patescibacteriota; class UBA1384; order XYA2-FULL-43-10; family 1-14-0-10-43-13; genus JBAXQZ01. The sequence continues at coordinate 1,625 of JBAXQZ010000065.1, forward strand.
GTTATCACATGGTTCACCAGTGGAATCCTTGCCGTCCTTCTTTAATTTAATCAATGTCTCGCAATTAATCGCCTTCGCCAAAATCCGAGCCGTCGAAGTCTTACCGATGCCCCTAGGTCCAGTAAACAAATAAGCATGCACAATCTTGCCAGTTTTCACCGCTTCACGGATCGTCTGACTAATATGCTCTTGGCCCACCAACTCGCCAAAATTTTTGCTTCGATACTTTTGATAAAAGGACACGCAACTCCTTCAGAGTAAATATATTAAATTATTTTATAGATTTTTAAATTTTAAATTGAAACTTCTTCTTCGAGCTTATTCATTATAGATTGAATTCTCAATTGCCCAAATATCCCTCCCCTCGTGGGTATCAATATCCACTCCCACTATCAAAAATTTCAAAATGACCTCAATCACATCGATTGTTATCCCCAGTTAATCCACAGGGTTGTGAACAAAAAAACCATCAAAATAAATGGGGGTTTTAATATTTCCAATTTTAAAAAACCCCGCATCATCACCTTGAGGCGATCAATGCGGGGTAAAAAATATTTTATTTCGTTCCCATTCCCCCAGAGAAGTCCATATCCATATTCTGTATCAATAGACCATTTTCCTCGACCTGACCCGAATCCAAATTTTCCTTGGGCGAGGGCTTACGGCCTTTGATAAATCGCTTATCCATCCACTCGTCAACATCTCCCTCTGACAAGTTCATGGAATCCAATCTGTTTTTCAAAATATTTTCAACATACTCTTTTTGCGTTTCACTCAGGAAATCGAAGTTTCGATTCTGTCGATCATTCCAGAATTTTTGCCAAGCGTATATGCCTTCAGCACAATGTGGCTGCAACTCTGCTCTACGCTCCATGCTGTCGCTATAAGATTGAGAGCTATAAAAATCTTGGATGAACTCTCCTTGGTGTCGCTCCATGTCCTCAATCGAAATATCACTATTTAAGATTGGTATCTCCTGTGTCAAAAGTTCATAGTCATCCCAGCCATTATCGATTGCAAATTCCAAGGTTTTTCCATACCATTCCTTCTCAACTCGTTTCTCGCATGCTTGAAGGTCGTCGGGATGTACTTCTTCGCCATGAAGAAAATATTGTCGCTGGCCGTTCTCCAAGACCAATGCCAAAGGTTGTTCTTCGTTATAAAGCATCGGGATTAATTTGCCCTTTTCATCGTGGAGAAAAAATCCTTCTTCATCACGATAATATTGAAAATATCGAAGCTCACGCTCTCTTGCAACATCTGTACTTGGGTATGGTGTCTCATAAGCAATCCGCAAATGATCAATCTCCAGCATTCTAGATTTATCATGAATTTGCTCTTCGGATAAATGCAATTCGTTTCGACAAAACTTCCAAATATCAGGCTTTGCAATGCCCTCTTTTTGAGTCTCAAAGACAAACTTCACCACCTGCTTCAGCAATTCCATATTGTCAAAAATCATTACTGGTATTTCCATTGAGAGTAGTGCCTTCGCCTTCTCAAATGATTTTTCATCCTGATTTTCCGTCCCCCACATGAAATATCCACGAGTGAAAATTCCCTTTTCAATCGTCTTGCGTAGGACCCAAGCCGTCTGTGCAAATCTATCAATTCCCTCGGCCTCAATCTGTGCCTCATCCGTATTATTTTTTTCCAGTCTTTTGATGTGCATAATGTCATAAGGAGTAAAGCCTTCAATACCATACCCAATTTTGGTACAGCCTGCATCGGCCATCAGCCCAAGCGCTTTATCAACCTCTTCGAGTGGCGTCTTGCTAATATCGAAGACCTCCGATAGGCAAAACCAATGAACCTTTTCGATGTCATCACCGCCAAATATCCGCTCGCCATTGGCCACATTGGCATCAAATACCACCTCAAAGCCCTTCTCATTGTCAGCGGGTACGACCCGAGCATCTTTCATCGCTTGACATAGCTCATTGGCATGTTTCTTGTAAAAAGCATTGAAGGTCAAGTCAAAGAAATAGATGAAATTTGTTTTGAAATTTGGATCCTTGTAGTATTGCGCAATCTCGCGAATTACCATCTTCGGATCGCGAAAACGCATCCTTGGATTGAGTTTCCCCTTTGAATCACACTCAGATTGAATAAACTGTGAAGAACAAAATTCACACTTGTTATAACATCCCCGTGAAAGATTGGCACCAATTTCACCACGAATATCTTCGTCTCCAGGGAAACTACCGACCTGAGTGCAACCAACTGATGAGGGAAGTTTTAATAATTTACCATCCTCAAGAAGTGGCAATGTCAGATACCGATTAGGACTAGGCAGGTCAAGTAAACGCCTGTCACCCTCGGCATGCATCGGCTCACGACGACCAGTGAAGTGAACTCTTTGGGCCTCGTCACGATAGACCAATCCTTGGACTTCATCCAAAGCCTTACCTTCCTCCCAATGATTGATCAACTCGAGAAAAGTTTCCTCACCCTCGCCAATCGCATATGCATCGATCACCTCGGCCGATGGATCACCCATCTCCGCTCGCAATTTCTTCTCTATTTTTTTAAATTTATTGCCCTGATAGATGTTTTTTCCGATATTATCTTGATCTGGCAATTCAGCCTTGCCCACCATCCCCGAAGGATGATACCCACCAACCACGATTTTGGGAGCAATCTTCTCACCATTTGATTGATGTAAATCGGCTTGATATATCAGGCTCTTGATTTTGGCCGACAAACGCATGCCGTGTTCAAAAAACGGTGTGACGCAACGCATTCCAATCACCAGCGATTCATCGCTTTTCGTCGCATCCATCGCAAGTTGCAACGCCATCTCACAAATCGCCTCATCATCGATGTTTACATCCTCGCCCTGATAATCAGGTCGATATTCCCGAATCTCCTGCGCCGTGATTTTCTTCTGTTGTGTATTATATACCTCATGTTTGCCTGGTGCCTCGTTGCGTATATATCCAGCAAGCGCTTCTCCGGCTACGGCCATCATTTGGTTACCACGATTGGTATCATTGGTGCCGTAAAGCTGTTCTATCTCAATTATTAATACTTTTGCCATATTTTTCCCTTTATTACTAACTTCTTAATTCAAATTTATAAATTTTCGTAACACATTTTTGGGTAGTACTCTCCTTGCGTCGTCGAGCATTATCGCTTGAAATTCTTCGACACAGTCAGTTTCCGGCTCATCAATCTCAGGAGTTGCGTTCGATATTCCCCTGATAATTTCCCTTACCTCCACAATTCGATCCCAATCCAGAGAAGCTTGGATCAATCTGTCCTCGCCTCCTATTACCTCAATTTGATGAGCGTCAGCGTGACTCAGTGTCGACTCATATCGCTCGCCAAATGAAATTTTTTCGATATTCCCCATATTCGCTCCCTAAATTAATTAACTGGTCATTTTACAACTTTATTGTGTTTTTGTCAATATTCTAGACGATAAAATTAACGTTTTAAAAAAGTATTTGGCTTTAATTAATTAGTAATCACACCTATATTTGACATTAAATATTGATATCGTCTACAATATAGACGACGATATGAACAAAGAATATTTATTAAAATCAATCGGATTGACGGAGAAGGAGGCCAAAACATACTTGGCCATTTTGGAGCTGGGTTCAAGTACCATCAAGCCAATCGCCGACCGCGCGGGGATCAAGCGAACCTCCGTCTATAATTTTATTGACGACCTAGTAAAGCAAGGCTTGATCGCACAATCAATCCTGAATGGTCGGACTCATTACCAGGCCCTCTCCCCCGAAAAATTAGTTGAGCTTCAAAAAGAGCGAACTCGAGCGCTCCAAAGTGCCCTCCCCGAATTCTTGAGTGTATTTAATGACAAAATTTCCAAGCCCAAAATTAGCTACTTTGAGGGCGCCGATCAGATCAAAAATATCGGCCACGAAGTCTTACTTTGCCACAAAGAGGTCTGTTATTTTTGGCCCGGACCGGAGCTCACCGACATCACCGGTGGCCAAAATTTTTGGAACAAAATCAATGATGATCGAGTCGAACATGGCGTCTTTGTTCGCCTTCTTCGTTTCCATGGCAAAGAGCATCTGTATGAAAAATCTGCCAGTGGCCTAGAATATCTTCGAGAGACTCGCTGGGCACCAAAAGAATATGAGGATCAAGTTGATCACGGTATCGCTATCTACGATACAGGTAAGGTTGGTATTTTCGGTTCTCGCGAGGAAAGCTTCGGCATACTCATCGAAAGTCAAAGCTACGCCAAGACAATGCAAATGCTTTTTGATTTACTCTGGGACAAATCCACCATCGCCAAGCCCGGCGAAGGCTAAACACCATGATACGAAATGCAACTTAATACGAAATACGAAAAATACTAAATTTACGAAATGATAATGG
>JBAXQZ010000066.1:0-5820 GCA_037131475.1 bacterium
GGCCATAATGATTTTCCTTGAAAATAAATTCCAAATCCAAAGCGCAAATTCCCAAACAGAAGAGTACCTCGATTTGGTATTTCGGATTTCGATATTCGATTATTAATTAATGGAGCCAGCCAAGGGATTTGAACCCATAACCTTCACTTTACAAAAGTGTTGCTCTACCGTTGAGCTAGGCTGGCATTTTAAATTTTTTAATCCACCCGACGATAACCTTGAGTAAATTTTTATCAGAATATCTCAATGAAACCGTACCGAACATTGAAATTTTTTTGTAACTTCCGCCTGAATGAGCATGGCAATATGTTTTACTAAACTGACTTATTGGAATCTTTGTACAATCAGACCAATATTTTTTCAGCTCTGCTTCGTTTTGGTCATCATATATATGAAGCAATAGTCTAAGCCTTTGGTCAGACACTCCACATATTTCTCTCAAAAATCGAAGGAAATAGCTCACCATATCAGGATCACTATTACTAAAAACAACACTATTGCCGTCTTTCGTTCCCTCACCCCAGTACAGCATAACTCCAGCTATACGTAAAATCTCCTGTTCTGGCGTTAAATTTGTCAACACATTACAGGCATGTTTTCCAAATTTTGTCTCGTGCAACAGTCGACTTGCGCTACTATGATCCCTTCGAGGAATATTACTAGCTATCAATACCTGATTTACACGAGATGATCCGATTCCGATTTTATCAGAAATTTGCTTGACCGATAAACCAGACTGATACATTTCAACAATTGATTTTGTTTCAAGTGTGCTTAACATAACAATATTATAACAGACCTATTGTTATACAACAACTACTTGAGTTGAGATGGTGCTGGGAGAAGGACTCGAACCTACGAAGGCATAAGCCGCCTGATTTACAGTCAGGTGCAGTTGACCACTTTGCTATCCCAGCATTTTATAAAAGACTAAATTATAATAACAGAATTTATTAATTAATTCAATCCAATTAATCAATACTTTTCGTCAAAATAATTTTATTCAAATGGAGCCGTTGACGGAACTCGAATCCGTGACCTCTTCCTTACCAAGGAAGTGCTCTACCAACTGAGCTACAACGGCAAATGACACAATAAAATATTACCATTTTTAGCCGAGAATATCAATGCCAAAATACGCAAGATGAAATGAGTGTCGCAAATCTATTTCATCCTCGAAACTGAGGCATGGGCTCTTTGTTTATCTTCTGCCTCCGAAGCAAGATCTTTGTAATCTCGATTGGTAATATCGATCGCTGAAGCTTTCTTGTAGGCCTTGGCAGCCTTGGCAAATTGACGAATTTCAATATAAATCTCACCCAATTGAGCATACCAGCCAGCATTGCTTCGGTCCAGTGAGATAGCGCCCAGAGTATTTTCAAGCGCTTCCTGATAATTTTCCTGACGCAGACAGACTTTCCCGAGATATAAATAAGCTTCTGCCAAATCAGCATCACATTTGATAGCTGCCTTGAGCGCCTCTTTGGCATCATCGAATTCGCCACGAGACAATGCGATGCGGGCGATGACCACATAAGCGTGACCACAATGCTTATCCTTGCAGATTACATCAATTGCTCGTTGCTCTGCCTCTCGCAAATCATTGTCTTTCAAGAGTTCGTCAGCTTCAAGCAAAAGATTGGCAATTTCTGGCTTCAGCTCAGCATATGGCTCTTCTTCGACTTCTGGCTCTGGCTCGATAATCAACTCTGGCTTCTTTGCGATAATTTCCTGCTTGATTTCATGCATAATCCGCTCTTTTTTTTGTGACAAATACTTTTTGAAAAAGACGCCAATTTTTATAAAATTGAACTGAATTTTCTTAATTCTCTTGCGCTCAGTCGCTTCGGGATAATGCCTAAGAACTAGGAAAAGAGCGATTGCCAAACAAATTATAATTGAAATTTCCAACAAAACGCCTCCGTTACTTCTTATTTTTATCGTTATTTATAGCTTTTGCCTTTTTGATTTCGGTAGTAGCTGGCACTGCTTGCGCTTTGGGCGTCTTTTCATTACAGCATTTCTCACCATTTTTATCTTTTTTGCACTTTGCACAATCTTTATATACTTCCATCTCATATTTTAAACAACACATCAACTTTCCGCAAGCACCCGTGATACGATTGGATCCCATTTGAGCCAAATTTTGAGTATAAGCCATATCCAGAGTCACACACTCGAGGTCACCCTTCAAGAATCTCTTGCAGCAAAACTCTTCACCACAACGCCCGAGTCCCCCGATACAACGAGCGCGATCTCTAGCGCCAACTTGTTGCAATCTGATTAATTTTTGAAAAGTTGAAGCCAATTCTGAGACAAGTGATCGAAAATCTACTCTTCCAGGTGCGGAAAAATAAAAAGTTAATTTCTTGCCATCAAATGACAAATCAGCATCGAGAAGCTCCATCGGCAAAGAATATTTTGTAATTATCTCACGGCATCGCACCAGATTCTGCGTCGCTTCCTGTTTTTGTTTTTCATCCAGTTGGTGGTCTTTGTCATTCAGGCGTCTGATAATAGTAATCTTGGAAACATCTGATTCGACGGCTGTTTCTTCGGTTACAAAGCTCTGTGGCACTACCCTACCAATCTCCTGGCATTGTTCTGTGTCAAAAAGGACCTGATCCATCATCTCCAATTCCAGATTTCCTGGATTGGCATGATAAATCTTGCTATCGCTTCTTGCTTTGATATATACTTCTTCATTTTTCATTTTTGGATATTTCCTTGATTATTAGAATTAAAGCCTCCAGTGCCAGTCGAGAATTGGCATTTGCTCTGATCTCGCGGCGCGTTTTCTCCAACTTCTTGAGCAATCGTACATATTTAATATCAATTTTTTGAATCATTTTTGCTCGTAAACTGATGCGCAATTCATCCAAAAACTCATCGATTTTTGCGTCTTTGATGATCTTCTCAATCTGATTGGAATTTTCTATGAATGAATCACTCAGCATCCCAGAAATATTAAATTCATCTTCATTGACCTCCTCAACTGATTGAATCCTGACGACCCTACAACGAGATTTGATCGTCGCAAGCATCGTATCTTTTTGCGAAAAAAGTAATATTACAGCATTGCCATTGGGCTCTTCCAGCGTCTTCAATAAGCTATTTGACGAAGATTGGTTTAACCTCTCGGCCTGATATATTATCGCCACTCGCCCCGAACCATATGCAGTCAACGTCAATTCATGGATCAAATTACGAATCTGCTCAGTCTTGATCTCTCCAGCTTTACCACTACCATCCGCTGGCTCTACTATAGAAATATCAGCTTTGGCACAATTTAATTTGTCAATTATATGACTGGCAATCTTTCCATGCATCAATCTATCACCACCCACAAAGAGATATGCGTGAAAGAAAGCTTTTTCCTCTGCGATTGATTCAATTATTTCATCAATTTTCATCTCTTTAAATCTAGCAAAACGAACCCAAAATAACAATAGCGAGCAAAGAAGTTTTTTAGTAAATGCAACTTTACTGTTGATAACTCACCATGTGCAATTTCAACACAGAAATAACGAAGGTATTTTTGCACTGTTATTTCAATTCAACAAAACCATCCCCCCTCTTCATTTTGGCTAAATAGAACTGTTCCCTCCTGTCATTTCGACTCGGTGAAACCGGCGGACCTGCCTGACGGTAGGCAGGGAAATCTAATAATGAATAATCTATTACTAAGATCTCTCGACTCCATGGAATTTATCCTGAGCTTGTCGAATGGACTCTGCTCGAGATGACAGGTGGTGTGGCTATTATTTATTCTTCGACTCCTTGTGGCTTGAGGGTGGAGAAGCTTTATTCACAATTCATTATTCATCATTCACATAACCAGTTCTCTTCCTGAAAGAACACAGGGTCGAACAATAAGTGCATAAAGTGAAAATTTATAACTTCCGATTCATTCTTGTTATTTTCCTTGATTTACCCTATATTAAATATAAATTAACTTTATTTTAAAGGATTCAATATGCCAGACAAAATCAGCCTCGACGATCTCGAAGATAAATTTCTGATCTGCAAGGAATGTGGAGACAAATTCCTCTGGACCAAGGGTGAGCAAAAATTCTTTCTCGAAAAAGGTTTGCAAAATATGCCGAAACGCTGCAAGATTTGCGCCGCATCTTACAAAGAAAAACTACGCGAGAAACACCCTATGTGGTGGATCAAATGTCGCAAGTGCGGAAGAAAAAGCGAGGTGCCCTTCGAGCCAACGACCGAGGATATTCTTTGTGAGGCCTGTTTTCAGGACGAAATTGAAACCAGAAACAAAAAAATTATCGCCGCAGGCGAGCAGATACCCGAATAACTTTTTATCTTTACCACAATCTCTCATTAGAAAATCAAAAAAAAATCTCTCCTTATAGAAGAGATTTTTTTATCAAGCAAGAGTACAATTATTCAGCTGATTTTTCAGCTTCAACAGAGCTTATTAGAGCATTTGTTGTGTTCTTGATAGTCTTCAAACACTTAGTGCATAGAAGCATACCATTCACTTTTTGCAAATTTGGCTTAAACTTTCTCTTGGTATGAATCTGTGAGTGAGAAATAGTATTACCGCTCGCTGCTGATTTTTTGCATATCAAACATCTTCCCATAAAAATCTTTCAAAAACTTATTTATAAACCTTTAATATCAAATTTGAACGTGATATAATATTTTTGTAACACAATTATTTTAGCACACATTATTAAATAAATCAATATTTATGCTACTCACACAACTTTTCCAAAATCCTATCTACTTTGTTGCAGTCGTCGTCGGCCTTGTAGTCGGTATTACAATTCATGAATTTTCTCACGCTTGGGTTGCATACCGCTGTGGCGACGCTACGGCAAAGCTCGAAGGACGCGTCACTCTCAACCCCTTGGCTCATCTCGACCCAATTGGCACACTTTTTCTATTTGTCGCTGGATTTGGCTGGGGCAAACCCGTCCCCATCAACCCACGCAATTTCAACCACCGAAATGACGAGCTCAAAGTCGCATTTGCCGGCATTATCGCCAATATCTGTCTAGCTTTCGCCCTAGCTATCCCAATCCGTGTCGCCTTATATCAAGGACAGATCATCGATCACTCGATGGTGCTACAATTTCTCAATATTATGATCGAAATCAATCTTATCCTAGCCACCTTCAACCTCCTGCCCATTCCCCCGCTTGATGGCTCACATTTGATAGAATACTTTCTCTCAGAAGAGAGTCGTTACAAATTTCAAGCCTATGGTATCTACATTCTACTCGGCGTCATCCTTCTCGAGAGGGTGACTGACACCTCCATCCTCCTCAATCTAATGGAGCCAGTCATGCGCTTGCTCTCCTTCCTAGTCAAAGGCACACCAATCTCTCCGTTCTAACAAATACGAAGAAGTTTGCAGTTGGCAGTTTGCAGTTGGCAGTTTGCAGTTGTAAGTGAATGGTGAATGGAGCTATAGAATAGTGCCACTTCATCTTAAAAAAATACTGTCTGAGTGAAACGAGTTTATTTTTTTATGAGAAGTGGCGACTTCTTCCCCCGTGTGGGGGGTTGGAGTCGTTAGAGGATAGGGGGACGACTTCGGAATGAGTCCCCTTGTCTTCTAATATAAGTATAAATTATTAAAGATAAAACTACTCAATACATTTATATTTATATAAATCGGGGCTAATAGGCAAAAAAGGATTGTCTATCCGATAGATTATCGGATCAAGTCCGATAATGACAGGCAACGGAGTGTGGGAGAAATTGTGCCGCTGATCTCGAGAATGACAGGGCAATTCGCAATTCGCAATTCGCAATTCGCAATTCGCAATTCGCAATTCGCAATTCGCAATT
>JBAXQZ010000067.1:0-5658 GCA_037131475.1 bacterium
AGGGTTGGAAATTATTATTGGAAGGCGCCTAAGAGCCGACTACCGACTACTAACTGCCAACCGCTAACTAGCAATCATTTGCTCAATATATGCTTTGGCTTCTAGCTGCTGCTTGAAGCTATTTTCCAGCTCAAGACTCACGTATTTGGAGAAATATTTAATATAATTTTTTACATAATCCAGATCCTCGAGCTGATAAAATTTGTGTGACGAATAGGTGTAATTGCCGTCAAAATTCTTCATCAATTCTTTGGTTACAGCTGAAACATGGCAACAACCAATCTTGTATCGATCAATTATTGAGACAAATGGCTCGCATTGCTCCTCGTGGGCCCGATAATAGTGGGCTTCGAAATGAGAGAAGTCGAAGCAAAGACCATTGGAGGTAGCCAGAATTTTCTCGAAGTCTGCAGATATTTCGCCACCATTTTCAATATAAGTTGGAAGCCCCAATCTTTTGAGTCGATGCATCGTTTCCAGTCCGCAATCATGGATATTGAAAAGTTTGGTGCCGTATTTCTCGACAAAAAACATTATCTCTGCGTCAGTATGATCATTGCGAAGGTGTACATGGGGAATTGATTTGAGTGATGATTTTTGGAGTAATTTATACAATTTTTCTCGATCCGGTGGTCCGAGAAAAGTCGGGAACAGCGCCAGCTCTTCGATGCCGTATTTATCGATTTCTCGACATTTCTCCTGCCAATCAGAGCCAGGCGTAGTCGTAAGTCCAAGTAAAATAGTATGTTTCATTTTTTTTAAATTTTAAATTTTAAATTAAGCTCAATTTTGAGCTTCAGTTATTTCACTTTTTTCGCGCGGAAAACTTTATTGCGGATGAAGAGTCCGAGTGGGTGAAGTATTGGATAAATAAATTTAAATCTAGAATACAGTATTTTCAGTCTAGTCACCGACATAAACATAAAGACAGAAGTTTGGAATTTGTTGACTGTAGAATTGGGATCATCCTCCCATTCGATTGGCATTTCGAGGATACTGCCACCTGCTTTTTTGACGTCAACCAAGAAATTCACATCAAAGGCCATATCCGAAATCATCAGATTGGGCAAAATCTTGGGGATCATCTCTCGACGGATGAATTTGGCCCCACATTGCGTATCTTTGAGTCCGAGGCCAAAATACATATTGACTATGAGATTGAAAACACGACTCATGACACGACGTACAAATGGCTGACGCTCAACCTTGGAGTCAGAGAGCCAACGCGAGCCGACAACGCAATCAATTTCAGGTGTCAGGTCGAGCGCCGCAATCAATCGATGGAGTACCTCGGGGCGTGTCGAATTATCAGCATCGGTATAGCCGACGAGCTCGCCCTTGGCCGCTTCGAGCCCCTTGGTGATGGCGCCGCCCTTGCCAATTGCTTCGTGAAATACTAGATATTTGACGCACTGGTGAGAGTTACTAAATTCCTTGACAATCTCCTCGGTATTGTCCTTGCAACCATTGAGGACAACGATGATCTCAAAATTATCAGGATAGACAGAAGAATAATATTTGAGGTATTCACCTAGAGTTTTGCCGATCCGATGAGCCTCATTGTAAGCAGGGATAATAATGGAAATCTTGGGAGTTGTCATTTAGCGGCCACCATTTCTCGGATACGGTCTTTGCGCTCAAACAAATATGTCGCGAGCAGGACAAAGAAAAGTGTCGCCTGTCCGCCAAGAAATATCTTGATCACATCAAGCAGTGAGTCGTGGAATAGAAAAGTTACGACAATTTGGATAATTAAAATGATTGAACAATAATAGATAAATGTAAACTTGCGGATGGCGAGATAATAATTACAAATCAGATTGATCAAAGTGTAGAAGAGGAACATTGCCCCAACCTCAGGTAGATATGACGCAAAGGAGATATAGGCTGACCCATAGAGCGTTTTGATGACAAAAGCAGGTGCGATAAAATATATTGCCAGGACAAGCAGCCCGCCAATAAAGGTCAATGCGAGCGAGAAGAAAAATAGCTTATAGTGGCTTTCTCCCTTGGCTTTGCTCTCAGAGATCATTGGGAACATTACTGATATCACCGGTGCCGTAATATACAAGATAATCTTGGCGATCGTTGAAATCGCCGCATACATGCCAGCCGCATCAGCAGGGAAAAAGTGCTTGACGATGATTACATCAGCGTTCAGGGCGACAGACAGTATGAGCGTCGTGAGAGTAGCTGGTAGTGAATATTTGATAATCTCTTTTTTGTCAAAGACAAAATCTTCATGGCTTTGGTCATCCGTCTTGACGCCAAACAACCGTTTGAGCGGCCAGAAACTCAGGAAATAGGCAATCATAGTCGCAAGAACGATGCCGCCCACCGCGCCAGTTAGTTGATAGCCAAGGCGAACCAATAAAAGTCCGATGCAAAGACGTAGCACCATCTCGATCAGACCAATCGCAGAAAGAGCGACAAATTGCTGGGTTCCTTGTAGGATACCCTTGTTGACCAAGATGATAAAAGAAAAGACAATACTAGTTAGCCCAATGATTACCGGCAAGACGTTGTCAATTGAAAGAAAATTGGTGATCGGGTGTAGGAAGGCCAAGCTGATAGCAAACAAGATGAGAGCAAATGTGAGTACATATTTGGAAAAAACCAGAAATAATTTCTTGAGGGCTTGGTAATGACGCACCGCGTAAGTCTCGCCGGCATAACGCATGACTATGGTCAATATAGCACCGCCCGCGACCGAAGCGATCGCCAGAAATGACATCAATGCCGTCAATTCACCATAAAGTGTCGGTCCAAGCTGGCGCCCCATCAACATATTGAAAAGATAAGAAAAAATACTACCGACAGTGGTCCCGGCGAAAATAATAATACTACTAGAAAGAAGCTTTTTGGTTTGACTCATATTACAATAATAGCAAGAGTGGGGAGTTAAATAAAGAGGGGATAATGGATAGTTAGCAGTTTGTAGTTGGCGGTTAGTGGTTGGTAGTTTGTGGTTTGCGGCAAACATGTGCTGTCATCCTGAGGTATCGAAGGATCTAGAGCAGTAAGCTAGAGCTCGTTGGGAATAGAACGTTTCACTAGATTCTTCGCTTTTATTTACTCGTTCAGAATGACGAAATATGAGGAATGATAATAAAAAAATGAGGGGGTGTCATTCCGGGCTGTAAGCTTGAGACCCGGAATCCCGTCACAAGCGCAAGCGCAATCACTTTACGAAACAATTACAGAACTTACCAATTGGTCATTGAAAATTAAATAATTAATTGATAATTGCTGTGCCGTCCGTAGCTTTATGCGAAGGATGGAAAATTGATACTTGAAAATTAAAATCCATATCCTAGAATCGTCGCCAGATCCTGAAATTAATTCAGACGAACAAGAGGGCATTTGAATAATGAATAACGAATAAATGACAGAAAAAGGGGGATTTCTGATTTAAATTATTTATTTCTCTTTGCAATATAATCTGCCAGCATCTCCTGCCAAGGTCGAACCTTGATATTTAGAGCTTTTTCGATTTTTGATTTATCCATATATGAATATTTTGGTCGTGTGGCCTTTTGCGGATATTGATCACTCGTAATCGCCTTCAAATCAATCTTTGTATTTGTTTGGGTGAAGATTTCTTTGGCAAAATCATACCACGAGGCCGCGCCCGTACCAGAGAAATGATAAGTACCGTAGGGAATCTGTTTGCAGTTTGAAGTTTGCAGTTTGCTGTCATCGCTACCAACTACCGACTGCTGGCTACCAACTAATACTGCTAGCATCTCGACCAAGTCGCCTGTATAGGTCGGGGAGCCGACCTGATCAGCTACGACATTGAGTGAATCTCGCTCACCGGCAAGTCGAAGCATGACCTCGACAAAGTTGGTCCCAGGATGTCCCTCTGGCAACTCGCCAAAGAGCCAAGCAATACGACAAATATAATATTTTTCACAAATATTGCGGATGAATTCCTCGCCCTCATATTTGGTCAGGCCATAAACAGAGAGTGGATTGGCCTTATCATCCTCAGTATAAGGAGTTGTTTTCTCACCATCAAAGACAAAGTCAGTCGAGATATAGATCAAGGGCACATCATATTCCTTGGCGATTTTTGCGACATTTTCGGTCCCAAAAGCATTAACTTTGCGGCAAATCTCCACCATTTCCTCAGCCTTGTCCACCTGAGTGTAAGCTGCTCCATGGATGATGAAATCAGGCTTTTCTAGCTCAACGACTCGTCTAATAGCCTCAATATCTGTGATATCCATATCGTCGCTATCAGTCAAAATGAGTTGATGGTTCTTGCCAAGTATCTCAATGATTTTCTTACCCAGCTGACCCTTCGCGCCAGTAACCAAAATCTTTTTTTGGTTGTTGTTTATATTGTCATTATTCATTTTATCTCCTTTTTTCTTTTGCCATTAGTAATTTGTTTCAAAATCTTGTGCGATTAAATTATTATCTACATTATTGAGTTTAGAATTAGCGCATTAACCGCCAGATCCTGAAGCAAGTTCGGACAGTGCAAGTGCGTTTCAAGATGCTATTAACTACTAACTGAATTCGCCTTGGCGCGATTACTATCGAGATATTTACCCGAGACGATATTTTTCCACCACTCCTCATTGTCTCGATACCATGAGATAGTCCTCATCATACCCTCTTCGAAGGTCACTGATGGCTCCCAGCCGAGCTCCTTGGTGATTTTGGAGTGATCCATTGCGTAACGCATATCATGGCCTTTGCGGTCCTCGACGAAGGTTTTTAATGTCAAAGGCTTGCCTAGCATCTCGAGGATAGTCTCGGCAATAGCAACCCCATTTCTCTCGGAATCGCCGCCAACACAGTATGTTTCGCCGATCTTGCCCTTGTGCAGGATGAGATCGATCGCGAGGCAATGATCAGTCACATAGAGATAATCACGAACAGCGAGCCCACTGCCATAAATAGGCAGAGGCTTGTCATTCATCGCATTGGTGATGAAGAGGGGGATAGCTTTTTCTGGGAAATGA
Organism: bacterium; assembly: GCA_037131475.1. GTDB lineage: Bacteria > Patescibacteriota > UBA1384 > XYA2-FULL-43-10 > 1-14-0-10-43-13 > JBAXQZ01. Next base: position 4,977 of record JBAXQZ010000067.1, read on the forward strand.
TAAGGACCATAATTGTTGGTGCAATTGGAGATAGTGGCCGGGAAATCATAAGTTTCGATAAATGCTCGGACGAGATGGTCAGAGCCAGCCTTGGAGGCAGAGTAGGGTGAGCGGGGCGAGTAAGGGGTTGATTCGGTAAATTTTTCCTCGAGATTACCAAGCGAAAGGGTGCCAAAGACCTCATCGGTTGAAACGTGGTGAAAACGTTTGACTTTGATATCCCTCGCAACCTCAAGCAAGACTTCGGTCCCGACTACATTGGTCTCAACGAAGATAGATGGCCCGGTAATAGAGCGATCGACGTGGGATTCGGCCGCAAAATGCACGACCGCATCGCAACCCTTCATTGCTTTGCGCACAACCTCTTTGTCACAGATATCGCCATGAACAAAGGTATAGCGAGGATTGTCCCCGATACTTTTGAGATTTTCGAGATTGCCTGCATAAGTCAATTTGTCCAGATTGACAATTTCATATTGAGGATATTTCGCCAACATATGAAGTACAAAATTTGAGCCAATAAACCCAGCTCCACCAGTCACCAGGATGCGGGAGTAGTCGGCAGTTGGCAGTTGGTCGTTTGCAGTAGTATTATCTTCGCTCATTTAAGCTCCTTTTTTATCTATTAACAATAAATACGAAATACGAAAAATACTAAATTTACGAAACAAATACACAGTAT
>JBAXQZ010000068.1:0-5645 GCA_037131475.1 bacterium
TGCCTGAATTGAGGGCGTAAAGCTGCATAGCTTGGGTGAAGCCACAGGGCAAGAAGAATGTTAGAGCACCGATGACGGCAGAATTCAGATGGCTGTATTCCTGATTTTTTATTCGATTCATGCCCAACAACTTGGCGAGTCCTGAGGGTAATGTGATTTGGCCGTTTGTAAGTCGCGGAAAAATTTCCGTGAGCTGAAGCCCCAATATTATCATTACTAGCCCCACTGCTATGGAGAGTATTCCCAATGTTGTACCAGACAATTGGAACGCTTTGCCAATCAAACCGATCGTCCCGCCCAGAAGAAAATATGAAAGAATACGACCTAAATTAAAATATAAATGTGGTCGAAATTTTTGAATTGATGTGGCTTCTGGATTTTTCTCACTATGACGCGCCGCAATACCAAGAATCAATCCTCCTGACATCGCCATACAGGTCGATACTCCCGCAGTAAGGCCGACCAAAAGCACTACCAATAGATTTGAGGCATTGTTGGAGCTCCCAATACTTATGCCAAACAATCCAAATCGGTTGGCCACTGTGTATAATATGAATATTAATAAAATAGAGATACCAAGATTCAAATACGTTTTGGGATTCTGACTAAGCAATAGTTTGCTTTCGTCTTTCCCAACTGCGTAGCCAGCTTCTTTAACATAATCCAAAATTTGTTGTTTGGCGATTGGTGTTTTTGAGTAAATAGCTGCTTCGCTTCTCTTGTAGCTCACGGTGACATTTTGAACACTATCAATTTCTTCGAGTTTTTCTCGAAGTAATATTTCACATGATCGGCAATGCATGCCTTTGATTTTGATGATTTGTTTGTTCATTTATTTGTTTGCCATTTTGGTGACTTTGAGAATTTCTTCGATCATCTCTTGCTTGCGTTTCTCATTAGTCGTCTTCATCGCATTAGCAAAGCAAGTGTGCAAATGGCCCTCCATCAGCATTTGATGAGCCGATTTCAAAAGCCCGATAACTGCGAGATTTTGCTGCATGACATTGATGCAGTATTCGCCCTCATCGATCATGTTTATAATCTTATCAATGTGCGTGCGAGCCTTTTTGAGATTGATAAGTGTTTTTTCGTGCGCTTGGTTCATATTTTTTCCTTATTAATTATACCCCCACCATAGGTATGGGTATTTATAGTTTATTCCTCTTTAAAATACTTGTCAAGAGCTATTTATAACAGCTCGCCCAGGCCTGCAGTTTTTATAATTTTTAATATAATGACAAAATTAAAAATGATACTTGATACTTGAAAATTACTTGATAATTGATAATTGATAATTGATAATTGACCATTAAAATTAAGTTTTTTGCATTATTTTGTATTAATAAATATTAATGATATAATATAAAAAATATAAGTGAGGGGAAAATGGAAAAAGATATTATTCTAAAGCTCAAAGAGGCTAATCTTTTGGGTCGTGGAGGCGCGAACTTTCCGACTTGGATTAAGTGGGATTCGCTCTCAAAGAATGAAAATAGAGTTGTCTACATCATTGCCAATGGTTCCGAAGGTGAACCAGGATGTTTTAAAGATGAATACATCATCAAAAATTATCCCGAGCAATTTATCGAGGGAATCAAGATCGCTCTTCGCAGATTTCCACACTCCGAAGCGATTATTTATCTCAATCATATTTATTTTGATAAATACAAAACTTCACTCGAAAAATATATTGGAGATTTGCCGATTACTTTTTTTCGTAAAACCGCTCGATATATTGCCGGCGAAGAGACGGCCCTGATGTCTCATATTGAGGGTATGCGCGATGAGCCTAGAGTGCGACCACCGTATCCGACCGAATCTGGTCTATACGGCTCCCCCACCCTCGTCAATAACATCGAGACATTTTACCGCGTTTATGAAATTGCCAACGATAAGTACAAGCAGATGACTTTTTATTCCATCTCCGGTGACGTTGCTCACCCAGGCGTGTTTGAATTCTCGGAAGATACTTCTATCCGAGAGATATTGGTCAAGACCAAGAATTGGCCAACTTTTGACTTCTTTGTTCAGCTCGGTGGTGGTGCCGCTGGTTCAATTTTTCTACCTGAAGAGCTCACTCTAACCAAATATGGCGCAGCTTCAATCGTCGTTCACAATCGCAAAAAGACTGATCCATACGCGCTGATGCGCGATTGGGCCGAATTTTTTGCTGCCGAAAATTGCGACAAATGCACTCCTTGTCGAGAGAGCTCAATGCGTATATTAAAAATGGTCAAAGAGCGTAAATTGAATTTTGAGCTTCTTGAAGAAATGTTTTTTGTCCTCGAGAAAACCTCATTTTGTCCGCTTGGTAGAGGTATGCCACTGCCATACAAAACGCTGATCAGTAAGCTCCAATTGGAAGATAAATAAATATATGCAAAAATTTACTATTTCAATCAACGATATTGAGTGTAAGGCAAATGAAAATGAGACCATTCTGCAAGTCGCTCAACGTGAAAATATTTTCATCCCCGCCCTTTGCTATCATTGCGACCTGACTATACATGAAAGCTGCCGGTTGTGTATGGTCGAAATCGAAGGCCTCAACGGTTTGCGACCTTCTTGCTCGATCAAAGCTACACCCGAGATGCGAGTCAGGACTTCATCACCAGAGATAGACAAGGCCATGCGGATCAATCTCGAATTACTCTTTGCTCAGCACAAGGACAAGTGTGCCACATGTGATCGACGTGAAAATTGCAAACTTCATGAATTGATAAACAAACATCCCGTTTCGACCGTTAAATACGATGATAGAAAGAAAAATCACAAAAAATATCAATTTGGCCCATCTATCGTCTTTGATTCCAGCAAATGCATTAATTGCGAAGATTGCTCTGAGATGTGCGCCAAGCAAACAGATGGTGGTTTCTTGCGTCCGAGAGAGAGTAAATATAATTTTGAAGTCTGTCCTTCTCACGACAAGGAACATGATTGTATTTATTGCGGCCAATGCATCATGCACTGTCCCGTCGGCGCACTGACCGAGAAAACTGATTATCCAGAGGTAAAAAAGTTACTAGAAAACAAGAGTAAAAAAGTGATTTTTCAGATAGCACCAGCAATCCGGACAAGTATAGGAGAGGAATTTGACTTGCCCGTAGGGACGATTGTGACTGATAAATTATTGTCAGCGATTAAAAAGATTGGGGCTTACAAGGCTTTTGATGCTAGCTTCGCCGCCGATGTCACCATCATCGAAGAAGGGCGCGAGCTAATTGAGAAAATCCAAGCCGGGGGCGATGTCATGCTGTCATCTTGTTGCCCGGCATGGGTCAAGTATGTTGAATTTTATGAACCCGAATTAATTCCATATCTTACGACTGTTCGTTCTCCTCAGATTATTATGGGCGGACTAATCAAGAAATACTGGGCGCCCAAGCACCATCTTGATCCCAAAGAAATTGTAGTCGTCTCGATCATGCCCTGCACCGCCAAGAAATTTGAAGCAACTCGCAGAGAGCTATTTATTGACGGGACCAAGCCAGTTGATTTTGTCCTGACTACGCGAGAATTGGCGAAATTATTTAAAGAGTTTGATGTAAATCTAGCCGATATTGAAGCAAATGAAAAAGACAATGACATTCTGGCAAATCCATCAGGCGCCGGTGAGATATTTGGCACCAGTGGTGGAGTACTTGAAGCTGCATTGCGCACTGTTTACCATGAATTAACCGGGAAGAATCTGGCAAATCTCGAGTTTCATCAACTTCATCAATACAAGAATACTAAGCATGCGACTGTCAAAATTGGAGAAAGTTCAATTCGAGTCGTCGCTGTAAATGGGATTGAAAATGTAAAGAAAATTATCGAAGAGATTAAGCGTGATCCCAAAAGATATCAATATGTTGAAGTCATGGCTTGTCCTGGGGGATGTATTGGGGGAGGTGGACAACCAATACCAACAACTCACGAAATTCGCCAAGCCAGAGCCAATAATCTCTATCACAGTGATTGGCAACACGAATGCCGCACCTCACACGAAAATCCAGGGATAACCAAGATCTATGATGAATATCTGTCCAACAAAAATAATTCCAAAAAGGTTTGCACTACGCACTATATACCAAAAAACAAAGGCAAGCTGACAAGTAAGTAGGCGGCTGGCGGTAGGTAGTTGGCGGTTGGCGGTTGGCGGCTATATAATAGTGTCACTTCATCTTAAAAAAATACTGTCTGAACCTAGGTGAGTTTATTTTTTTATGAGAAGTGGCGACTTCTTCCCCCGTGTGGGGGGTTGGAGTTATTAGAGGATAGGGGGACGACTTCGGAATGAGTCCCCCTGTCTTCTAATATAAATATGAATTAGTAAAGTTAAAATCTAATCTATATTTATATATAAATCGGGGCTAATGGGTAAGAACAAAAGCGGATTGTCTATCCCATAGATTCCCGAGCACCACTCTCGAGAACATCGCTGGTCCCGAGAATGACAGAACAATTTGGACTTAATACATTGTACTCTTTTCGCCCATTACTAGTGGCAACCTAACTGCGAATTCACTCCCCTTACCGCTTTTACTTGTCGCTACTATAGTACCATTGTGAAGCTCGGTTATTCTTTTGGCGATTGAGAGACCGAGTCCATAGCCATCGATTTTTTCTTTGTTGCGAGACAGGTCAGCGCGATAGAAACGGTTAAATATATATGGCAAATCAGAGGCTTTGATACCCATGCCCTCGTCTTTTACTTTTACAACCACACTATCCTTCTCTCGAAAAGAAGTGATTGTAATTTTTGATTTTTCTGGACTGTATTTGATTGCATTATCGAGCAAAATTACAAAGAGTTCAGTCATACTATGCCGGTCGCCAGATATTTCAATGTCGAGCGATTGATTATCAAATACGATACCTCTCTTTTCAGCAATTTTTCGCACCTTTTCAATTGCATCTGCGACTGGTTTAGAAATCGCAATTTTCTTGAAAACGATATTTTTCTCCTGTTGGAATTGTGCCAGCTGCAACAAAGAGCTCGATAGCGCCTCCAGCTTACCTATCTCTTCTAGATTGCTCTTGAGGAGATTCTTTGATTCATCTAGGTCTAATTTTGCATCCCTGAGATTGACCTCAATCTCCGTGCGCATCGCTGTCAGCGGTGTCCGGAGCTCGTGTGAGGCATCCGCCGTGAATCGATTCTGTGCTTCCATCATCTCTTCGATTGGTTGCAATGTCATCCTAGCCAAGAAAAAGCTAGCACCAGCTGAGAGAAGCAAGATTAATAAATTAAAATAAATGAGATTTAACTTTAGATGATCGCTACTTTCATCAAGCTGATCCATTCTCATTTGCTCAAGTCCGGGTATATCATCGCCGTTTCCTATCTGGATCTGGATGTTTCTGAGCGCACCTGCTTGGCGATTGAGACCACGGCCGATCTCTCGAGATGAAATATTGAAGATTACAACACTAAAAGCGATGCTGATAATCATCACTATCATCACATACGAAATAACAAGTTTTGCATACGCAAGTTTGAAGTTCATAGATTTATACCAATAAAATAATTTTCCATCCTTCGCATAAAGCTACAATCCTTCACAATGTTACGGACTGCACGACGGACGGCACAGCAATTTTCAATTTTAATAAATACGAAATACGAAAAATACTAAATTTACGAAAATGAATGACATACTGAA
>JBAXQZ010000069.1:0-5642 GCA_037131475.1 bacterium
ACCCAATGCTTGCCCGATGAACACTGTTTTTGCACCGCTTGGGGCAAAAGCGAAGTCAAGAAATACGATCTTCACATTCAAAAAGAAGAGACGGGTTTTTCAGTTTTTGCTGGCTCAAAGATTGGTGAAGCTATTTTGAAAAACAATAGCATCCAAGCCAAAGGGCAACGGCCCAAAATACAAAAAATTGTTCTTGAAAAGAAAGAGTTGATCGACCAGAAAGAGCTGCCAATTGCTGTAAGTGACAGAGAAGCCCTCAAAGATTATTGGACTATAGTTTCCAATAATTGCTTTGGTTGCGGTAGCTGCAGTATCGTCTGCCCACTCTGTTTTTGCATCAGACAAAATTTTGAGAATTCGGCAACTGGCGAATGCAAACAATGCCTTGCATGGGACAGCTGCTTCTCCAAGGGTTTTTCTGAAATTCAAAATCACTACGATTTTCGTCCACAAAATATTGATCGTCTGTACAATTGGTATCACCACAAATTTGTCCGTTCACACCATGAGGACAAAAATTTCCTTTGTACTGGCTGTGGTCGGTGCATCGAAGCCTGTCCTGCCTTCCTCAATCAATATCGCATCATCCATTCATTAATCAAAAAAGAAGAAAAAATCAACTGACACCCTGAGAAATCATTATGCAAAACTTCAATTACAAAGAATACGAAATTACCGAAAAACGCGAGCTAATGCCCTCGACTTATCTTTTTCGCTTTAAAGGAAAGATCAAATTCGAACCCGGACAATTTTTCCAAGTTGCACTGGATCATTTTGGCGAAGGGACTTTTGCCCCCTGTTCAGACCCCAAAGACAAAAATTCGTTTGAATTGTGTATACGTGGCGTTGGTAGTACGACCAATCAAATGATTCAGCTCCTCCCTGGCGATAAGCTCAAAATTCGTGGTCCCTATGGCGTCGGCTGGCCACTTCATGAACTCAACTGGCACGATGTTGTAATAATTGCTGGCGGACTTGGGTTGGTCCCGTTACGCCCCCTGATTTATGAATTAATTCGAAATAGAATAAATTATAATAAAATTTCAATTTTTGCTGGTTTCAAAAGCGCCGATCATATTCTATTTGAGAGTGATTTGTTGAGCTGGCGCAAAGCCAAAATAGAAATCAATGCCGTTGCCGAGCTCGCTACCGACAAATTTTGGTGCAAAATCGGATTAATCACCGAGCCGCTCAGTATAGCAAAGATTAATCCAAAGAAAACGAAGGTGCTCATCTGTGGTCCCGATATTATGGTCCCTTATTGCAACAAAGTTCTCTTCGACAAAAAGATCAAACCAAATCAAATTTATATCTCATATGAACGAAGGATGGAATGCGGTATTGGCATTTGCCAGCACTGCTCTTGCGGCAAATTTCTTGTCTGCAAAGACGGTCCCGTCTTCCGATTTGATCAAATAGAAAAGGAGATTCTCAAATGAAAAAATCAGTCGGCATATTTTCCCTGACCTCCTGTGAGGGCTGTGAATTCGAAATGCTCAATCATTATGAAAAGTTCAACGAGCTACTCCGGTATTTTGATATCAAGAATTTCCGCTTGGGCCAAGAAGACAGTTGGCCAGGACCATTTGACATTGCAATTGTCGAAGGCAATCCTGAGGGCGAAGAGCAAATCAAGCTCATCAAACACGTACGCAAAATTTCGGGTACTGTCGTCATTATAGGTGCTTGTGCCCATCTCGGTGGCATCCAATCAGAACGCAACAGGCTGCCGCGAAAATTTATCGACAAAGATCCGATCAAAACGGTCTCGGACTATATTAAAGTTGATTATATAATCCCTGGCTGTCCAATCCGCCACGAAGAGCTTTTTGCTGCTCTAATGGATATTTACTGGGGCAAAATTTTTACTTTACCAGATTTACCAGTTTGCGCAGAATGCCGTCAAAATGAAAATGTCTGCCATCTCCGCAACCACAAACCCTGTCTCGGGCCAATCACGCGCGGTGGATGCAATAGCATTTGCATCAACAAAGGCGAGGCTTGTCTTGGCTGTCGTGGCACTATCAACCAGCCCAATATAGCCAAGCTCAAAGAAGCTCTTGGCAGCATGATTACCGAAGACGAAGTCGAAAATCTACTAACTTTCTACGGTGATTACGAAAAAGAACATAACAAATTCGTTATTAAATAACGTATCATTATTGTCAATTAATTTTGAATAACAAAAAATAAGGAAAATATATGTCAGAAGAAGCAATTCCTAAAATTGAAGGTCACGCCGCTTTTTATGCCCACCTGCGCAGCGGTCACGTCGACAAGGCTCAAGCCATTGGCCTCGAAAATGATCGATTCATTGAGAAAATTTTATTTGGACGTAAATATTGGGAAGCGCCCATCATCACCTCTCGTATCTGTGGTATTTGCCCCACCATTCACAATATGACCTCCGTTCGAGCCATCGAAGCCGCCTGCAACCTCAAACCCACTGAGCAGACCAAAAAGCTGCGCAAACTCATGCTCGCAGGCCAGATGATCCAAAGTCATTCACTTCATCTCTATCTCCTTGTTTTACCAGATTTTGTTGGCGCAAGTTCCTCTTTTGAACTTCAAAAATCACATCCGGAACTATTTCAAAATGCGATTGAGCTCAAGAAATATGCCGATCAAATCATCGAAACCATTGGCGGACGTGCCGTCCACCCCATCAGCAATGTCCCCGGCGGATTTAAATCATATCCCTCGATTGAGCAACTCAAGAAACTCCAAGCTTCTGGCCAAAAGATTCTTGATATTTCTCTTGCCACCATTAATCTTTTCGAGGGCTTTGGATATCCCGACGTCAAACACGATATGATCGAAAGTGCACTACACAAAGACCATGAATTCGCCTTTTATGATGGCGAAATTTGGAACAGCAAGGGCACAATATTTACGGCTGATGAATATACCAAATATATTCACGAAGAGATCAAGCCATACACCCGTGCCAAATTTGGCACGCTCAAAGGCAAAGTAATGCTCGTCGGCTCGCTCGCTCGCATCAAATTAGGTCTCACTAGCCTGCGTCCGATCAGAGACATCATCGACACGACAAAACTACTTGATAATCTTGATAATCCTTTCTACAACAGTCTTGCTCAAGCGATTGAAAACTATTATTTCGCAAAGCTATCCATCGACCTTGTTGACCATTTCATTGAAAAAGGAATTAAGAAAGAAGAGGTTCAAATCCCAACCGAGTACGGCATTGGCACCGCTGCTTGCGAAGCGCCACGTGGCACCCTTTTCCACCATTATGAGCTCGACAAAAACGGATATATCGTCAAAGCTGATATTGTCACACCAACAGTACAAAATCTTCCTGCCATAGAGATGGATATGAAAAATCTCGAACCAATTATTGGACACATGAACGCCGAGGACCGCAAAGTCATCATCGAAAAATTGATTAGAGCCTATGACCCTTGCATCACCTGTGCAACTCACTAGTGTTCCATACAGATAACGAATAAACGAATTTTTGTGAATATTCAAGGGAACCATCGAACCAAAAATGCGACAGACAACATAATATATTTATAAAAAAGGAAGAAATGGCAAAAACAAAAAAAGTAAGAGCGACAAACGCACAAAAGTATAGTTGGCTTTCCGGAGTATCAATTTGCAGCATTAGCTTAATTTATCTGATTGATATAATACTCATTGCATATCTATTGGCAAACCACATCACAAGTGGCAAAAGCCTCAACTTTTTTAATATTCAATTGACAATTATTGGAATAGCATTCTTTGTCAGTATTATTTCTAGTGGTATTGAAAAGATATTAAACATTATCAATACAAAGAAACTAGCAGCCCGAGTTATCTATACTTTTTTAGCTATCATTGTCGCTAATTTCGCTTATCTAATATCTACTGTCATCTTAGATATTTTCAAAATCGCAAAATAAATCCGTCATCCCAAAACCCGTTCGGCTGCCACTCAGGACGTAAGTGATATCGAATCGCAAATTACTGATGACAAAATATTAGTTTTTTGGGATTAATTAGAAATCCAATGTTTTCTAAATTTTAAATTTTAAATTTTTAATTATTAACTAATTTTAATGTTATGCTTCCAATTCACATACAACCGTTCCCTGGCGATATTGTAGTTCTCCAAACGCTCAACCGCCTCCATTCCCCTTTCTTCGACAAAGTTTTTGTATTCTTTTCCGATCTCGGCGAATGGGCAATTATCTGGGCAATAATTGGCTTAATACTTCTAATAGCGAACCGCAAAAAAGGACGCATAATATTCTCCATGATTGTGCTTTCAATTATTTTTTCCTCTTTTCTCAATGATTTATTGATCAAAACATTCTTCTTCCGTCAGCGCCCATATCTCGCACTTGAAAACATTCATCATCTCGGGACCAATTGGGCCAATAGCTCCTTCGTCTCGGGCCACACCTCGGCCTCAGTCGCTGCTGCCGTAATACTCATTTATTTTTACCCCAGCAAAATTATTCTTTTTGTCGCATTGACCCTTTTGATTATGTATTCACGCATTTATCTGGGTATGCACTACCCCTCAGATATCATCGGTGGTATCATAGTGGGAGTGATTGCAGCTTTTATTTGCATAAATATTATGAAAAAAACAAGCAAAAAATAATTTAAAAAACAGGAATTATGAAAATTGTCGAAACAAAAAGCTTAACCAAATATTATTTAAACAACAGCGTCAAAGCTCTTGTCAATCTCAATCTAGAAATCAATGAAGGTGAAGTTTTCGGATACATTGGCCCCAACGGCGCCGGCAAATCCACCACTATCAGACTTCTACTAGATCTGATCAGGCCAACGTCAGGGACAGGACAGATTTTTGGACTCGATATCAACAAGAAAACAGTTGCAATCAAAAAAGAAATCGGTTACCTACCCGGCGAAATATATCTACCAGAGAATCTAACAGGCCAAGAATGCATCAATTATTTCAAAAAATTTAAGAAATCAATCGACCCCAAATACCTAGATAAACTAATCGAGCGGTTCGAGCTAACCCTCGACAAAAAAATTAATGAATATTCAAAGGGCAACAAGCAAAAACTTGCGATTATATTAGCCATGATGCACAAGCCGAGACTTCTAATTCTTGATGAACCGACCAGTGGCCTCGACCCGCTCAACCAACAAACTTTTTACGATCTCATCCTTGAGACCAAAAAGTGGGGGACAACTACATTCCTTTCCACCCATATTTTGAATGAGGCCGAGAAAATCTGTGACCGTGTTGGCATCCTTCGCAGTGGTAAACTAATTAAAGTCGAAAATATTGATTCATTCCGAGAGAAAAATATTCGAGAACTCATCATTGAGACAACCGAAACAATTCCTCTATCCTTATTACAACAGCCCAATATCAAGAAAATAGAACGCACTACTTCAGGCTACCGGCTCACAACAACTGGCAAAAATGGCGCCTTTTTACAATCACTATCCAATCATCAAATTGATGATATTAAAATTGCCGAGCCATCACTCGAAGATATTTTTATGCACTATTATTCCAAAAAGGATATATCAAATGATTAATATTATTTTTTACAAATTTAAAGAGCAGTTTAAGAGCGCTCTATACTACCCCATCGGTCTAATATCTTATACAGTTATGATTGTCGCCCTATTCCCATCTATTA